>WLHB01000049.1 GCA_009702965.1 Actinomycetota bacterium
AGCATCGGCCTTGGAACTCAAGCAGGTCTATTGCTTATCTACCTTGGCGGAGCAATGGGTGTAAACATTTGGCTTCTCAAAGGCTTTGTAGATTCAATTCCTAAAGAGTTGGATGAAGCCGCCAAAATTGATGGTGCATCAGCAGTTCAGACATACTGGCTGATCTTTATGCCACTGGCAGCGCCAGTTCTTGCCGTTGTCTCTCTCCTTAGCTTTATCGGCACCTTCAACGAATTTATCCTTGCTCGACTATTCCTTGTGAATATGGAGACTAGAACAGTTGCAGTGGGACTACAGCAGTTTATTGGCGGGCAATATTCTGAGAACTGGGGTCCATTTGCCGCGGGTTCAATTATCGCCTCTGTTCCTATTGTGATCATCTTCCTCAGTCTTCAGAAATACATTATTAATGGACTTACTGCAGGATCTGTAAAAGGCTGATGTTTAAAAAGATTTTTGCTGCGCTGGCAGTATGCGCAGTTCTAATCCCTACGTCAGCAACTGCTCTGGATGTTAAAAGTCCGAAGGTGGGTCTTTCAAAAGATTTAATTTACTTCGTCTTTCCTGATCGTTACCGCAATGGTGATACAAGCAATGATCTTGCAGGTGGAAAAACAACAGATCCCACATCAGGATTTGATCCAACAAGCACTGCGCACTTTCACGGTGGTGACCTCAAAGGCCTGACCGGTACCTGTCTGCCAGGTGATGATGGATTAGCGCGCATTAAAGCGCTGGGGTTTACCGCAGTCTGGCTCACTCCACTTGTGACACAGACAGATGGAACAAGCCAAGGCGCGGGGTATCACGGGTACTGGGGCAAAGATTTTCTCAACGTTGATCCACATCTTGGCACTCATGAAGATCTTCTCGCCTTTTCTGCATGCGCAAAGAAGTTGGGCCTTAAGTTAATTCTTGATGTTGTAACAAATCACACTGGTGATGTTATTCAATATGCAGATCGAACCGCCTATATCCCACAAGGCCAGGAGAGCGCTAAGAATCCTGCCTGGCTAAACACGCTCAGTAATTACCACAATGTTGGAAGCGTTGATCGCTGCTGGGGCGTGGGACGCTGTGAGCAGATCGGTGATTTTTATAGCCTTGATGATTTAGCTACTGAAAAAGAAGAGGTTTACAAGGGCTTCATCGATGTTTATGGACAATGGATTAAGCGCTATGGATTTGAAGGATTTCGAGTAGATACCGCTCGCCATGTTGATGACAACTTCTTTAAGAATTGGACACCAGGTATCAACGATGCGGCGCGCAGCGCTGGGATCAATAACTTTACTGTTTACGGTGAAGTCTGGGATGTAAACCCCATGAATCTTGTCTCCTACGTGCGCGAGAAGAAGATTCAAACAGTTCTTGACTTTGCCTTTCAACGAACAGCGACACAGTTCGCTTCTGGATATTCCGATGCCACTGTCATGGCAAATCTTTTTGACGCTGACGATCAATATACAACTGCAAATTCAACCGCTTCAAACCTTGTCACATTCTTAGGAAATCACGATATGGGCAGAGTGGGATTTATCATTCCAGCTACTCAAATTGCTGCCAAGAATGATCTTTTGGCAAGAACGAAGATCGCCCACTCACTTATGTATTTCTCTCGCGGAATCCCCACTGTCTACTACGGCGATGAAGTTGGAATGACAGGATCTGGAAATGGCGGAGACCAACGAGCACGTCAGAGCATGTTTGAAACGAAAATTCTTGCCTGGAAGAGTGAACCGCGAGTGGGATCAAACCCAGTAGGAGATGGAAACTCGTTCACAGGCGCAGCAACACATCCCATTGCACTCCATCTGGCCGAACTGGCAAAACTTCGCGCAGCATATCCAGCGCTTGCAAATGGTGAGATGCAGGTGAGATTAGCAAAGGGCAGCACACTTGTTCTATCTAAATACGATCTCAATGAAAAAATTGAGTATCTAGTTGCCTTCAACACAGGCAATAAAACATCACAAGTATCTGTTACATCTTCTAGTAACGCACAATGGAAGACTCTCTTGGGCTCACCAACAGTGACAAATAAGGGCTCTAAGGTAAATCTCACCATCCCCGCCTTTGATTCAGTAGTTCTGCAATCCACATCAGTGATGCCTCCAGCAAAAATTGTGGCAAGTCCACTGAAGATACGTAAGGACTTTTTAACGGGGATGCTTGAAATCAGCGCACCGCTAAAGAGTTCAGGTCTGAGCCGAGTTGAATTCTCAGTGAAATCTGTCGGCTCTTCACAATGGAAATCGGCAGGAACTGATTTCAATAGCCCATATCGAATTTATCTCTCTCCAACTGATTATCCAGCTGGGAGCAAGATTGAGATAAAAGCGACAGCGCTCAATATCAAGGGAGATCGAATTGCCTTCAAGCAGATCGAAACAGTCAATAGATAGTAAGACTCTTGTAACACCACACCATGACGGTAGTGAGATGTACATCAGTAATAGCGCGCCAAAAATCGGCAAGAAAGTCACGCTTCGAATTCGAGTGCCACACAGCTACACATTTACAAAAGCATTTATTCGCATCTATGAAGATGGCGAACCACGATCATATGAACTTACTGTTGATAAGAAGGAACGGCTAGAGACGTGGTGGAAGGTTAAGGTAGAGATTATTAATCTCAAGACCTCATATCGCTTCGTCTTTATCTCAGAGAATAAATATGAATGGCTCAATGCTCGAGGTATTTTTGATCACGATGTTCATAGCAATGATGACTTTAAAATCGTGGCTCTACCTGCCTATCCGCAGTGGATCCGCTCTTCAGTTTTTTATCAGATTTTCCCTGATCGATTTGCGAAATCTGGTATCGAGAGAGAACTACCTTCATGGGCGACACCGCGAGAATGGGATGAACTTCCACGCGGTCGCGATAAGACCACGGGTACTGAGTTTTTCGGTGGAGATATCAATGGGGTTGAGCAACATCTAGACCACCTCACCTCACTTGGAATCACCGGCATCTACTTCACACCATTTTTCCCCGCTCGATCTAACCATCGATATGACGCATCTAGCTTTGATCATGTTGATCCTCTACTCGGTGGAAATAAAGCGCTCTTCTCACTCGTTAAGGCAGCGCGTAAATCCAAGATTGTTGTGATGGGCGATCTCACCTCTAATCACTGTGGTGCTGGACATCCTTGGCTTGCAAAGGCAAAGAAAGATAAGAAGTCGAAAGAGTGCGGATATTTTTATTGGGATAGATCTGTGCGACATGGATATGTTGGTTGGTGGGGGCATGCATCTCTTCCGAAACTTAACTTCCACTCAAAATCGTTGCGCAAAGAGATGTACGAAGGAAAGAATTCGATAGTTCGTAAATGGCTCTCACCTAAATTTGGAATGGCGGGCTGGCGCATTGATGTCGGAAATATGACAGGGCGTTTAGGTAAAGATGATTTACATGATGAGGTAATGCACGGCATCCGTAAGGCGATGGATGAGACAAATCCCAAGGCATGGCTAGTTGCAGAGAATGGAGATTTCTTCGCCTCCGATCTTGATGGGCTTGGCTGGCATGGGGCAATGAACTATCAGGGGTTTATGCGACCTTTATGGAATTGGATTAATCAGAATTCAACTATCGGTGGGGGATTTCAAGGCCTGCCATTTGCGATGCCGCGAATTACTGGTGGGCAGATGGTTGAGAGTATGAAAACTTTCTCCGCCTCAATTCCGTGGCGCTCACTTGTATCAAGTATGGTCTTATTAGATTCGCATGACACCGCACGAATGAGAACAGTTGTTAATGGCGATAGCAATCGACACCTGACTGCTATGGCGTTGCTCATGACATACCCAGGCGTTCCTTCAATCTATGCCGGTGATGAGATTGGCATTGAAGGCGAGTGGGGCGAAGATGGTCGTCGAACAATGCCATGGGAAAAGCGTGAGAGCTGGGATAACGATTTCTTAGCGCAGGTCACTGCCTTGATCGCAATCCGTAAAGGCAGCGATGCTCTCGCTGATGGCGGGTTACGGTGGGTTGCAGTCCAGGATGATTTCATCGTCTTTCTACGTGAATCAAAGAAAGAGAAACTTCTTGTTTTTCTCTCTCGTTCTGCCGTTACGACAACAATCGATCTCAAGCCACTTGGTGTGAAGGTGAAGAGCACACTCTTTGGTATTTCAGCAGAAGGTGATGAGATTGCAATCTCTTCTCCATCGGCAACGCAAGCAATCTGGAGAGTTATTTAAAGGTACGCGAGAGCCAGAACGAGATTGGCTCATCGATATAGGAAGCCCAAGACTTTTCGTTATGACCTGTCCGTGTATGCACTCGGGTAACGAAGTTACGATCAGGTTGATAACCTCTTTCGAGCATCAGCGAATCTGCATGCAGCTGGAAAGGTTCATAATCTGCATCAAGGCCTTTTGTTCCCCGGCTCATATAAATATTATGTCTTCCATTTGATGGCAACTCATTTATCAACGCATTAACCAGTGGCATTCCACCTAAAGACCAATGAGTTGAAAGGGCGAGTGCAGTATGGAATTTATCGCCATGAACTGTCAGCGCATAGAGCGTTGAGAGTCCACCCATACTAGAGCCGATCATCGCAGTCTTGGCAGGAGTTAATTCAATTTTCAAAGAAGCTGCAATCGTTGGCAGATATGTTGAAAAAATCTCATCGAGATAGCGATCGCCATAAAGCTGATCAACAGTTACTGGAATTACATCCTTTGTTATGACTGCAACTCCGTTGCGCAAGACTTTCTCAGGCGCTAACTCCTTGAGACGAGCCCACGGATCTGCAGGTGTATTGCCATTCCATATTGCAATTACCGCAGGTGGATTTATTCCCATCTCCTTGCTCAGGCGATTAACTGATTGCCCGATTTCCCATGTCCTGCGCCTATGTGTACTCGTTTTTCCATCGAAAACATTCTGGCCATCATGGGCAATAAGTACTGAATC
>WLHB01000005.1 GCA_009702965.1 Actinomycetota bacterium
ACTGCAACTAGCTATAAGGGAAAAGTGGTTGGGCAACAAAGGTACTCTTCACCGATTTTCAACAGAGATAGCAATCAGCAACCTTTTGTGTTTGTTTTAGTTACACAAATTGAATGAGGGTACTTACCATTCTTGACTCAGCTGAATTGTTAGCCAGATAAATCAAGAACCATGTGTTGGCATGGACCAAGGGATAGATCGTGTGACCGAGAGGGTCTATTCACAAAACTAAAATGAAAAACTCTTCGGCAAGAGAAACTTCTCTTAAGGAACACAGGGGGGGATATAACTATGTCCAAAATCAAATCATTGATTGAATCGATAAATATGATTTATTCACGAGGCATTCAAACTTATTGAAAATATAGAGGCGAACTTAAGGATAGATATGCCCTTTCACGTTTTGAGAAGAAAGTGACTGAGGGAGAACTGATTTCAACCCCCAGTCACCCCAATGCCTAAGAGGCTATGTCTCTTATGTCGGAAAGCAACTTTGATTCTTGACCATGTTCAAAGTCTCTGACATTTTGGATGAAGTGCCTAAATCTCTTCTCTTCCTCTGAATCAGAATCGGAAGGTTCTGCGTTAACGAATGATTCGTAAAGTTCATCGTCGTCTTCAAAGAGTTGATAGACCTCTGAGAATGTAATATCCACGCCCTCTTTCGCCATTTTGAGTTGTTCGGATCGGATCAACCCGTAGTAAGGATGCTTAAAGGGGTGCCAGTCTGCCCAGCTTCTGTTCTCGTAGTCTGCATCATCTTTACCAACTAGTGGATACACGGCACATGGCTTGTTGAACCCCATGTGCTCAACCTTTATCCACTCAAGACTCTCTAAGTAAAGTCTCTTCTTGTAGTACGTGGATTGAGACATTCCCGATAAGGCACATATCTCTCTTTCCGTTAAACGAGAGGGGAGCCTGTCAGCCCATTCAAACTCAAATGCATAAAGCCATAGAAGGGCCTTTGCCAGTCCATCAATTTTCGCAAATGTTATATCTTCACCATATTGGTGAATCGTTTCTCTGATTCTCATGAAATCTCCTTTTATAAATACGCATCGACCTCCTTGGTCTACGTGTTTTTGGGACAAAAAGACCCACAAATCAACTCTAGGTTTCATTGTGGGCAACAAGGGTTTTTCCTTGGTAGACCAATTTTACCAAAATTGAACGATTCTGTAAATAGATACTTCACGATTATCTTAGAAAAAGAGAGACTGGGAGTTGTTAAGTAATTAAATACTCATCTATCCCAGTCATCTCTTAACTAATCTATTTTAATTTTTCTTGGAATCAAATAGATAAATCTCCTTTAGGAAACCACTTGCAAATAGGGAATATTCCTATTGACTTTCTTCGCCATATTTGCAGAATCAAGTGGCCGTTGAGGGACTGCCATTTCTAGATCTTGGTCATTCACCTGAACGTAGATTTTCATTGTTGTCTCAATGTTTTTATGACGTAATTGTCGTCGTGCAATCTCTGGATTAATTCCTCTTTTGATCATGTCGGTGGCGAACCAATGACGAAGCATGTGAGGGTTAATCCGCTTAGTTGAACCTCTTTTGCTTAGGTTGCCACATGCCCAGGAAACTAACTGTGAAGGCATTCCGATTTTCCAATGCTCATCTTCGGTCATGGCTCTTACCTCATCAGCAAGCCATTCTGGAATCATTACCTTGCCATACGTCTTGGGACTCCCGAGGTGTAATCCATCTTGGCTAAACGCTCTATCGACTGTCAGCATGTTGCCTTCTAGTTGACTAGGAATAACTGCACACGCTTCTCCGACTCTCAATCCTGCATACATGCAGAGATACAGGATTCGGCGGTACTTAGAGCGATCTATGATCTGATGAAGTTCTTCCTGGGTGGGGAAGTCATATTGCTTTGCTATACCTTGAAGAATTGGTAATTCATTGAATATGCCTAGATCCTTAAAAACTGATCTAAGACAGATATAGACATTCTTCTTCACATTGTGGCTACGCATCTGATCCACTTTGTCGAAGATCAGGGCGCAATTCAGATCAGAGATCTCAGTTTCCCAAATTCCAAGAGATTTAATGATCTTGATGTAGGACTGTCTGGTCCCATATTTCAGAGGACGATTATTAATTACATTTTGAGCATATTCGGAAACCAACATTTGAAGTTCCAATTCCATGTTTTCACACGCATTCGCAGGAATTGGGATCCCATTAGACGATACTGTCTAAGTTAGGTTCACATTAGAACTAGTGACGGAGTTTCCGTCACATCAGTTCATTTTCAACTAATTGTGGACGATACTGGGATCGAACCAGTGACCCCCACAATGTCAATGTGGTGCTCTACCGCTGAGCCAATCGTCCTTACGGTTACTGCTTGTTTACTACCCTGAAAGTATAACCATATGAAGTTCTGCTATGAAATCTATGCCGACGAACGGCCGAAGTCGTCCTCAATACGCTCAATATCATCTTCGCCGAAGTAAGTGCCGGTTTGGACTTCGGTGAAGACGAGTTCTGTCTCGCCAATGTTTTCGATGCGGTGGGCCGCACCAATTGCGATATCTATAGATGCGCCAGCAGTGATTTCAAATGTTGCTCCATCAAGAGTCACTCGCGCACTTCCGGTCACGATGAACCAATGCTCAGCACGGTGTTGATGACGTTGATAAGAGAGGCGCTTACCTGGAAGTACGAAGATGTTTTTTACTTGATGTGTCGACGAAGTTGAAAGAACTTCATAACGACCCCAAGGACGCACTGACTGATCTTCAGTCATCGCTGTCGTCCTTTCACTTCAGGGGCAGATTTTCGTGGAGGTGGAAACGGGATTTGAACCCGTGTAGAGGGATTTGCAGTCCCTTGCCTCGCCTCTCGGCCATTCCACCACGAAACTGATTTATCCTTTAAATGAAGAAGAGTCGTTCACAGTCATGAACGACCTACTCTCCGAGCGGACGACGGGGTTCGAACCCGCGACCTGAACCTTGGCAAGGTTCCGCGCTACCAGCTGCGCTACGTCCGCATTTTCCTGCGGAGGCAAATCTAGCGCAGGCAGGGCCGTTGCGCCAAAGTGATGGCTTTCCTGCGTAGCCTTACCCCATGTTCGGCCGCGATTATCAATTCTGGATGGGTAATCGCCATGCCACGAAGATGAAGAAGTTCACCGACGATCCGAGTGAACTAGACGATGGCAACTTTTGGGCCGTACTTACTACCTTCGAGGGTAAGTATCACTTTGCGCAGTTTAAGAAGGTAGAGGAATCTCCCTTTCCAAAATCAGAGTGGAGCGTATTGCAGAGGCCGTGGAGAAGTTCGCTGGAAGAGCTTGATTACTTGTCTTACGTTCATGCCATCCGAGAAGAGATTGGGCGAGGTGGGGTTTACCAAGTTAATGCTTGTCGTGAACTTTCGCATCTGATTGACAAGAAGCAGCATTCACTTGCTGGGCTCTTTTCGCGAATCCAGGGCGCTAACCCAGCACCGTTTGCAAGCTATCTCAAAATTCCTGGCTTTGAAATTGCAAGCGCTTCACCCGAACGTTTTCTTTCTCGCAACGGTAGCCAACTTGTGACATCACCTATCAAAGGCACTATTCGCTGGGATCAAGATGATTTTGGTGAGAAGGATAAGGCCGAGAATTTGATGATCGTAGATCTGATGCGTAATGACATCAGCAAGATTGCAGTTGATGGAAGCGTCACTGTGAGCGAATTATTCCGGCGTGAAAAACATCCTGGACTTACTCATTTGGTTTCTGATGTTCGAGCTGAGATCAGAGCAGGAGTCACGTGGCGTGAGATTCTTGCAGCAACGATTCCGCCCGGATCGGTCAGTGGCGCTCCGAAGAGTTCAGCTCTTTCGATTATTGCAGAACATGAACCAACACCACGCGGCCCTTACTGTGGAGCGATTGGATGGATTCATGGCGATAGGTCCGAGTTAGCAGTTGCGATCAGAACATTCTGGACAACAGGGGATGAGTGGTTGCGTTATGGCACTGGCGCAGGAATTACTTGGGGGAGTGAACCAGCGCTGGAATGGGAAGAGACCCAACTCAAGGCTCGAACCTTAATCGCAATTGCAGGCGGAACCCTGTGAAAATTTGGGTCGATCACGCACTTACTGATGAGACAGAACAGTATCTCGGTGCTGACGGCTGGCCGTTAGGTTCGGGGATTTTTGAAACTGTGCGAACAGAGGACTCGCGCCCACAATTACTTTCGCGTCATATGCGACGAGTGTTGTTAAGTGCGCGCCATCTTGGCCTTTCTTTGCCAAATGAGGATCACATTCTCGATGCGATAGAACATGTAATCGGCGCCGAACCACATCCTGTTGGACGGTTGCGTTTATCGTTTTCACCTGATCACTTTGTGGTAACGCATGAGGCCTATCTTTCAAAGGCCAGTCACTTGGTTGTGGGGACGTATCGCACAGCAGGATCTACTTCAGAGCGCCAACATAAAGTGTTTCCATACACGCACCACCTTGATCTGCTGGCCGAGGCGACAGAGCAAGGAGTTGATGAATTCATTTGCGTCGATGAACTAGGACGAGTTACTGAAGGAGCGGTGTCAAATGTCGCCCTGCGAATCGCTAGCCAATGGATTACCCCACCAATCACATCTGGCATTCTGCCTGGCGTAATCAGAGCACTTGCGATCGAAAGGTGCGACTTTCTAGTTCGCGAAATCTCGGAGAACGATCTGAAGTCATGTGATGGCGCAATAGCCATGAGTTCTCTTAAAATTGCATTGCCGATAGCCTCAATTGATGCACGCCCAATAGAAATCGATAGCGATTCCGAGCAGATGTGCCTCAAATTGCGTGAGTTAGCAAGAACTCTTTAGGTACTCTTACCCCATGGCATCCATCAATATCACTGTCGACGGCCTTGCCCGCAGCGTTGAATCAGATCAACGTCCAACGCATATTTTCGCCGACGATAAATCAATTGTTGTTGCGCGCGTCAATGGTGAACTTCGCGATCTCTGGAGTGATTTACATGAGGGCGATGCCATAGAAGGCGTCTCTATCACTTCTCCTGACGGGCTAGCAGTTCTGCGTCACTCGACTGCCCACGTCATGGCGCAAGCAGTTCAGCAAATTTTCCCTCAGACTCGCCTCGGAATCGGACCACCAATCCGCGATGGTTTTTACTACGACTTCGAGCCAGAGCGACCATTTACTCCAGAAGATCTGGAAAAGATCGAATCGGCCATGCGTAAGATTGTTAAAGATGGCCAGAGATTTAAGCGTCGCGTTACAACCGAATCTGATGCTCTGAAAGAACTTGCGCACGAACCGTATAAATGTGAATTGATCGGCATTAAATCTGGTGGAAACGAAGAGACAAGTGTCGAGGTCGGTGGAACAGAGTTAACAATCTATGACAACCTCGGTCGAGATGGTGAGCCGGTCTGGTCTGATCTCTGTCGTGGACCCCATCTGCCATCAACAAAGATCATTCCTGCATTTAAATTGATGCGCAGCGCTGGCGCCTATTGGCGAGGCTCTGAAAAGAATCCAATGCTGCAACGTATCTACGGAACGGCATGGCCATCACAAGATGATCTCAACGGCTATCTCGAGTTATTGGCAGAGGCTGAAAAGAGAGATCATAGAAAACTTGGGCAAGAACTAGATCTCTTTTCATTCCCTGAAGAAATCGGTTCAGGCCTTGCAGTCTTTCATCCAAAGGGTGGAATCGTCCGTCGCGCGATGGAAGATTATTCTCGCAAGCGCCATGAAGATGAGGGATATGAGTTTGTCTATTCACCTCACATAACAAAGGCAGCACTCTTTGAGACCTCGGGTCACCTCGAATGGTATTCAGAAGGCATGTACCCGCCGATGATTCTCGATGAAGAGCATCATGCCGATGGAACGATCAAGCGCGCCGGCCAGCAGTACTACATGAAGCCGATGAACTGCCCTTTCCATAATCTGATTTATCGCTCACGAGGACGCTCTTATCGCGAACTTCCGTTGCGACTCTTTGAATTTGGAACTGTCTATCGCTATGAAAAATCTGGAGTTCTTCACGGAATCACACGTGCGCGCGGTTTCACACAGGATGATGCGCACATTTACTGCACCAAAGATCAGATGCCAGGTGAGCTTGATTCACTTCTGACATTCGTTCTTAATCTCTTGCGGGACTACGGTCTCGAAGATTTCTACCTAGAAATTTCAACGCGCAATCCTGAAAAATCTGTTGGTTCTGATGAAGATTGGGAAGCGGCGACGGAAGCGCTTCGCAAGGCAGCCCTTGCTCAAAACCTTGAACTTGTAAACGATGAAGGTGGCGCAGCGTTTTATGGACCGAAGATTTCCGTTCAGGCAAAGGATGCAATTGGTCGCACCTGGCAGATGTCTACAATCCAAGTTGATTTCCAATTGCCACAGCGATTTGAACTTGAATATGCGGCATCGGATGGAACACGCGCACGCCCTGTAATGATTCACCGTGCACTCTTTGGCTCGATCGAACGTTTCTTTGGCGTTCTCACCGAGCATTATTCGGGCGCATTCCCACCGTGGTTGGCACCGGTTCAAGTAATGGCAATTCCTGTTGCAGATGCTTTTACTGATTACTTAGGCGATGTGGTCAGAGCGCTTAAAGCTGCCGGAATTCGTGCTGAGTTAGATGCCTCTGATGATCGTATGCAAAAGAAGGTGCGTAATGCACAGATGCAGAAAATTCCTTACATGCTTATCGCTGGCGAAGAAGATCAGAATGCTGGCGCAGTTTCATTTAGATATCGCAATGGCGAGCAGAAAAATGGCGTGCCTCTAGCCGATGCAATCGCAGAGATCACTGCGGCAGTGCAATCACGCACCCAGGTCTAACAGTGGATTACATAGATTCAACCGGCATGCCAGATGCCTGGTCCCGTTTGTGGGCCCCTCATCGCCTTGATTATCTGCGCGGTGAGAACCGGCCACTAGAGGCAAACGACCAAGGATGTCCTTTCTGTGACATACCTACACGAAGCGATGAAGATGCCCTGATTGTCTATCGTGGAACTCACGCTTATGTAGTCATGAATCTTTATCCATATAACCCTGGCCATCTTCTTATCTGCGCATTTCGCCATGTCGCCGATCTGACAGATTTAACCGTCGCAGAGCGAGAAGAAATTTTTGAACTCACTGCACATGCGATGAAGACTATTCGAACTGTTTCAAAACCTGAGGGATTTAATCTTGGAATGAACCAAGGTGCGATATCTGGCGCTGGGGTTGCTGCCCATATCCACCAGCACGTTGTTCCACGCTGGTCTGGGGATGCAAACTTCATGCCCATTATTGGAAAGACAAAGGTCTTGCCGCAACTGCTGACGATTACTAGAAGCGAGATCGCTGCGGCGTGGTAATTCTGCGAAAGGTAGCGAGAGTTACTTATCGCAACTGATCGAGATACGTGATCAGCACATCGATACCGATCTGATTCTCGATGTTAATGGGAATCGCTGGAAATAAGAGCCCGGCTTGGAAAGCGTCTTCGCCAGCATCCTCGATGGTTTCTTTATATTCTTGTTGAAAATCTGCAACCAACTCGCGGTGTTCAGGTTCGCTCTCAGAGAGAACTGCGATCCCATGTAGATAGTTCCGCACAGTGAGGTCTTCTAGAGAGATCAACGCAGCGGGCGCTCCGTCATCACCGTGGAGAACTAGAAACGGCGTCACCATCTGATCAAAGACACGATTGGCCAAAAGAACAGCATCATCGAAATCTAACTCTGCACCAGGGAGTGCAAGTGCGACCATGATGCGCGGTGTGAGATATTCGTTGAACTCTTCCCATTTCTTTATTGTTGACTCATCAATACCTGCCGAAGGATTCACAGCAAAGATCGCACAATCAATGTCTGCTAGATCGCCCTCATTGGAGGCCACGACCAACCCTCGGCTCTCTAGTTCTAGCCTCAGGGCGGCGGGAGTAGCGCTCACATGTCCAAAGAGGGCAATTCTCACAGGCCCAGATGTGGAAGTTGTCATGGGTTAAAGCCTACGATGGTGTCGATGATTAGCGCGCATGTGAAACCTCTGATCACCCGATTAATTAATCCAGTGGTCAAATCTGCTGTGCGCATTGGGATTACCGCAAATGCCGTCACAATTACAGGCGGTCTCGGAACTGTTGCTTCGGCGCTCTATTTCTATCCACGAGGTGACCTTTTTGTTGGAACCCTGGTTATCGCATTTTTCGCACTGAGCGATCTCTTCGATGGAGCAATTGCTCGCATACGTGGCGGCGGTGGAACTGCGTGGGGCGGATTCCTTGATTCAACAATCGATCGCGTCACCGATTCAGCGATTTTGATTGGGGTTCTTCTCTACTTTATTGATATTGACGGTCTCGTAGCTCTCTTGATTCTCATTTCATTGGTCACAGGTGGATTGATTCCTTACATCCGCGCAAAGGCTGAAAGCATGAAGATAGATTGCAGCGGCGGTATTGCTGAGCGGACTGAAAGAATTGTTATCGCTTTAACTGCGATCGGTTTCTATGGATTAGGGATAGAGATCGCCGCACTGGTTGGGTTCTCACTCTTAGCCTTCCTAGGGTTGATAACCGTTCTCCAAAGAATCGTTATTGTCTATCGCGCGCTGCGCAAGGTTTAATCAATGAAAGATTTTTTCATAGCCCGCGCGTACTTCCTCGGATGGTCAATCATCCGAGTTGTACCGGAAAAGATTGCCAACAATCTCTTCGTCTGGCTGGGAAAGCGCATGTTTGGCAAAAATGGCAAGAGCGTACGAAGGCTGAGAACAAATTTGTCTCGAGTCCATCCGCTTATGCCTTCTGATGATCTTGACGAGCTGACGCGCAACGGGGTGCTTTCTTATATGCGCTATTGGGTTGAAACTTTCCGTTCACCCGATTGGAGCCGTGAGCGAATTCTTTCAACGGTGACTGTAGGTAATGAACATCTACTGATGGACCCAATTCAATCTGGAACATCTGTTGTTGTAGCTCTTCCACATGCGGGAAATTGGGATCATGCAGGGTCGTATTTCTGTCTGAAAGGTGCCCGTCTGGTTACTGTCGCTGAGATCCTCAAACCTCGCGCGCTCTTTGAAAAATTTTTGGAGTACCGTCAAGATATAGGGATGGAAGTGCTTCCACTTGATAGCAACGCTTTTCCAGCACTCATTGAGAGAGCGCGCGGTGGAAAGCTGATTGCTCTAGTGGCCGATAGAGATCTTTCCCGCAGTGGAATCAATGTTTCATTCTTCGGCGGTACCGCTCGGATGCCAGCGGGGCCAGCGCTCGTGGCACTTCGCACTGACTCACCCTTAGTCACAGCATTTGTTTCATACACTGCAACAGGAATTCATATTCAACTTGAAAGAGTTGAGATCCCTGACGATGGCGATGAAGAGAGCAAGGTAAAGGTAATTGTTCAGCGATGCGCCGATCACTTTGCCGATGGGATCACTCACCATTCTGTTGATTGGCACATGATGCAACGAATCTGGGTCGACGATGATTTCGTGGAGAAGAAATGAAGAAGCTCAGGATTGGTTTGGTCTGTCCTTACGGTTGGGATACTCCCGGTGGCGTGCAAAATCATGTCCGAGATCTGGCTGAATTCTTTATTGCAGAAGGTCACTTTGTTTCGGTTCTCGCTCCCGTCACTGACGAGTTTGATCTGCCGCATTACCTAGTTAACGCAGGTAAGCCCACAGGTATACCTTTCAATGGCGCAGTTGCGCGCCTTCTCTTTAATCCAGCAGCCTTTGCTCGTGTAAGAAATTGGCTCTTGGAGAACGAATTCGACATTCTCCATCTGCACGAACCAGCAGTTCCATCAATTTCCTTACTTGCTCTGTGGGCCAGTGAAGGCCCGATCGTTGGCACCTTCCATGCCCAGACAAAGAAAGGAGCGACCACTCGCGTAATTGCCTCGATAGTCGAACCAGCCATCGAGCGACTTAGCGAGAAGATTGCCGTTAGCCAAGCCGCTTATGACACCTTGCAAGAACATATGGATACAACGGCGCATGTGATTCCAAATGGAATCTTCGCTGATAGATATCGTGATGGTGTTCTGGAAGAAAAATGGACTGGTGCAACGCTTGGATTCATCGGTCGATTTGAAGAGCCTCGAAAGGGGCTCGAAGTACTTATTGACGCACTCCCAATTATTTCGCGCTTTGCTCCAGATGTGCGTGTACTCATTGCAGGTCCGGGCGATCCCGAAGAAATTTCAGAGGATATTAACTCTGAACTGCGCACACGTTTTCAGTTTCTAGGAAAAATCTCTGAGAGCGAGAAGGCGAACTTTCTCAAATCAATCTCACTCTATATTGCGCCAAACACTGGGGGAGAGTCCTTTGGAATTATCATCGCAGAGGCGTTGGCCGGTGGCGCTGCCGTCGTTGCCAGCGATATTCCAGCATTTGCTGATCTCTTAGGGTCTGGCAAATATGGCGCACTCTTTGAATCTGAAGATCCACAGTCTCTTGCAAAAGTTGTTATCGATCTTCTTCGTGATGATGCTAAACGACGTGAACTTGCAGAATCAGGAAGGGTCTATGCCCAAAGGTTTGACTGGAGCCAGGTAGCTCAGCAGATCTACGAGATCTATGAACAAGTGTTGAGTAAAGGCGAGAAACTTAATGTCACATCTGAGTCCCGCGCATGGGACTGGCTTTTGATTCGTGAGAATGATTAATGAAGAAAGTCTTCTCGGTTGTACTTGGTCTCTGCGCTATTGCCGTAATTGCTCTTGCATTCATTCCTACTTCAGGAGGCTCTTTCATTGATGAACTCTTTGTTGAGCCAACCTACAACTCACTTTCGGGTCGAGAAGGTCTTGATGGCCAGATTTTGGCGGTAAAGATTGACGATACTGTCGCCGCCCGACCACAGATCGGTCTGGATACAGCTGACATTGTCTACATTGAACAGGTCGAGGGTGGACTCACTCGTCTTGCTGCGATCTTTTCTTCGCAAATCCCGCAATTGATTGGTCCTGTTCGAAGTGCGCGCATTACAGATATTGAAGTTCTTGCCCAGTATGGAACTGTCGTCTTTGCATATAGCGGTGCACAATCTAAATTCTTGCCAGTAATCAGAGCTGCCAATCTTCATGACTACGGTGCTCAACGTCAGTCACCAACTATTTACACTCGAGATCCATTGCGGAGTGCTCCGACGAATATGGTCTTACGTGCAGATCTGCTCATGGAAAAAGTTGCAGAGGATGAAAAGGTTGTTTCACGTTCAGCGCCCAATGCATGGACTTTTGGTGACAAGCCTCTCGATGGTTCACCCATCAGTGAAGTCAAAGTTTCATGGCCTGCGGCAAGCTATGAATTCCGTTGGAGTGTAGAAGAAAATCGTTGGACCATATTTAACAATGGCGTTCCAAATCTTTCGGCTTCGGGAGCACCTCACAGTCCAACCACGATTGTTATTCAGAAGGTGCAGATTGTTCCCTCCATCTATGGTGACAAATTCGGTGGAGTAACTCCTCATTCATTGACTATCGGATCTGGCACGGGTCATATCCTGCGCGATGGTGAGTATTTCCCTGCAACATGGTCGCGTACCGATGCGCAATCTGGCACGACCTGGAGAGCCATGGATGGATCAGAGTTGAGTTTTGCGCGTGGTCAGGTGTGGGTCGCTCTGGTTGAGAAAGATCCGATCTTCACGGCTAGACTCAACCCCCAGAACGAGTAGATCCGAGGAGTTTGTAGATGTCACAGGAAACTGGAACAGCGCGCGTTAAGCGAGGCATGGCAGAGATGCTTAAGGGCGGCGTCATCATGGATGTCGTCAATGCAGAGCAGGCCAAAATCGCAGAAGATGCTGGCGCTGTTGCTGTGATGGCTCTCGAACGCGTTCCTGCAGATATTCGCGCTCAAGGTGGAGTAGCTCGTATGTCAGATCCTGACATGATCGAAAAGATCCAGGCGACAGTCTCGATTCCCGTGATGGCAAAGGTGCGCATCGGTCATTTTGTAGAGGCACAGATTCTGGAAAGCCTTAACGTTGATTACATCGATGAGTCAGAAGTTCTCACTCCTGCTGACTACATCAATCACGTAGATAAGTGGAAGTTCAAAATTCCTTTCGTCTGCGGCGCAACAAATCTAGGTGAAGCGCTACGTCGCATCAACGAAGGTGCAGCCATGATCCGCTCAAAGGGCGAGGCTGGCACGGGAGATGTTTCAAATGCAGTCTCACATATGAGAACAATCGGCGGTGAAATCCGACGCTTAACCTCCATGCGCGAAGACGAACTTTATGTTGCAGCTAAAGAGATGCAGGCGCCGTACGCACTCGTGAAGGAAGTTGCCGAAACCGGAAAACTTCCAGTTGTCCTCTTTACCGCTGGTGGAATTGCAACACCCGCTGATGCTGCCTTGATGATGCAGATGGGCGCAGATGGAGTCTTTATTGGATCCGGAATTTTCAAATCTGGAAATCCGGCCCAACGTGCTGCCGCATGCGTCAAAGCAACGACTTTCTATCAAGATGCAAAGGTCTTGGCTGAAGTTTCACGTGGACTAGGGGATGCAATGGTGGGAATCAACGTTGCCGACATTCCAGTTCCACATCGCCTGGCCGAGCGCGGTTGGTAAACACTCATTCTCTTTGAGTGCCTTCAATGAAGATCGGCGTACTAGCCCTCCAAGGTGATTTTCGTGAACACCTTAAAGCGGTTCATGATTGTGGCGAAGAAGGAATTGAGATTCGGCGGACCACCGAGCTCGATGATTGTGATGCGCTGATTATTCCCGGTGGTGAATCCACCGCAATTGCGTTGTTGGCTCGTACTTATGATCTCTTTGCACCGATTCAGAAGAGAATTTCAGATGGAATGCCAACGTATGGATCGTGCGCTGGGATGATTCTTCTCGCTGATCGCGTGATCGATGGTGCGCCTGGTCAGGAAACTTTCGGTGGCATGGATATGACTGTTCGTCGCAATGCATTTGGACGGCAAGTAGATTCATTTGAAGCAACTCTTTCATTCGCCTCCAACTCACTCAACGCGGTTTTTATCCGTGCACCGTGGGTAGAAGAGATAGGTCAAGGGGTGGAAGTGATTAGTTCTGTCACCTCAGCCTCCGGTGTTACTCATCCCGTGGCTGTCCGTCAAAAACATCTTCTTGCAACCTCCTTTCACCCAGAACTCACTCACGACCTTGCAGTTCATAGGTACTTTATTGATGAGGTCTGCAAGTAGCGATAAAGTACGGTCTTAGGATTTAAATCAAAGGGGTATGTTTCATGTCAGGCCATTCCAAATGGGCAACTACCAAGCATAAGAAGGCTGTCATCGATGGTCGTCGTGCCAAAAATTTTGCAAAACTGATTAAGGCAATTGAAGTGGCCTCGCGTAACGGCGGACCAGATCTCGAGGGAAATCCAACTCTCTTTGACGCGATCGCAAAGGCGAAGAAGAATTCGATGCCGGCAGATAACATCGAGCGAGCAGTCAAACGTGGTGCGGGATTAGAATCTGGCGGAGCCGACTATCAGACGATTATGTATGAAGGCTATGGTCCAAATGGCGTGGCACTGATGATTGAATGTCTTTCAGATAATAGAAATCGCGCTGCTTCAGAAGTGCGCGTAGCTGTGACTCGCAATGGTGGAACCATGGCAGATCCTGGTTCGGTTGCTTACCTCTTTAATCGAAAAGGCGTCATCATTGTTGCAAAGAGAGATGGCGTCACCGAAGAATCAATCCTTGAGGCAGTTCTTGATGCCGGTGCCGAAGAAGTAAATGATCTTGGCGAATCCTTTGAAGTTGTATGTGAAGCCGCAGATCTCGTAGCAACGCGTACCGCCCTTCAAAGCGCCGCCATTGATTACGAATCTGCTGACTCATCTTTTCTTCCTTCTATGGTTATTCCCCTTGATGCAGAAGGTGCGCAGAAGGTATTTGAACTCATTGATGCAATTGAAGAACTTGATGACGTTCAGAATGTCTTTGGTAATTTCGATGTCTCTGATGAAGTAATGGCGAGCCTTTCCTGACTCTCACGCTCCAGGTTCTAGGCTTACGCTTATGAACTCCGCAAGAATTAAGGTACTGGGCGTTGACCCTGGCCTTACTCGTTGCGGCATTGGCGTCGTTGAAGGCGCACCAGGAGTTCCACTTTCACTCGTAGGTGTCGGCGTCATTCAAACTTTGGCTTCGGCAGCACTCGAAGAGCGACTTCTCACTTTGGAATCAGAGTTGATCCTCTGGTTTGATAAATTTGAACCCGATGTCATTGCTGTAGAACGTGTTTTCTCACAACATAATGTGCGCACTGTCATGGGCACGGGACAGGCGGCAGGCATCGCACTTCTTTTGGCGGCTAAACGTGGCATACCTGTCATGATGCACACACCCAGTGAGGTCAAGGCGGCAGTAACTGGAAACGGTCGCGCCAATAAATCTCAAGTTGCCGATATGGTGGTGCGAATTCTTTCGCTCAAAGAAGCGCCAAAACCAGTCGATAGTACTGACGCTCTTGCTCTGGCTATCTGCAATATTTGGCGTGCTGGTGCAACAAGCAAAATTGAAGGCGCTCTTGCTCGAGAGAAAAGTCGTATCGCTAAGTTGGTAAAGAAGTGATCGCACAACTCACGGGTGAGGTCCGCTCTATCGCCAGCGATCGAGTGGTTCTGGAAGTAAACGGAGTCGGTTATCTGGTCTCTGTCACCCCTGCAACATCTGCCACTCTCTCTTTAGGTAGCGCTCTCACACTCCACACCTCGATGATTGTTCGTGAAGATTCAATGACACTCTTCGGATTTCTTGATCCAAAGTCTCGAGAAACTTTTGAACTAGTGCAGACTGTCAGTGGTATTGGTCCGCGCGTAGCGCTCTCAATTCTGGCCCACCTCACACCGGATTCTCTTGCGCACGCAATTGCGACTGAGTCCATCGATACGCTCTCAGCAGTCCCTGGAATCGGTAAAAAAGGTGCGCAACGAATTCTCTTGGAACTCAAGGGCAAGATGGCTTCAAGTGGTTCGCATGCACCAGCCAATGTCAGCGCTTCACTCTGGCGCGAACAACTCTCTGGCGCACTCGCATCACTGGGATATTCACCGCGCGATGCTGATGCAGTTATTTCTATTGTTGCCATTGATTATGCAAATCGCGGAGTAGATCCTGCAACCGCTGATTTATCTGATCTGCTCAAAGCCGCACTAGCCGGAGGTAGGTCATGAGCCCTGCAGATGATCGAATAGTTGATCCGGCCGCGCTAGGGGAGGAATCTCTTTCAGAGAATGCCTTGCGTCCAAAAACGCTCAAAGAATTTGTGGGCCAACATCGTGTGCGCGAGCAGATTGATGTCCTGTTGACGGCAGCACGCAACCGAGGAGCAGCCGCCGATCACATCCTTCTCTCCGGCCCGCCTGGTTTAGGAAAAACCACACTTGCGATGATTTTGGCATCTGAAATGTCAACACCGATTCGCATCACCAGCGGTCCTGCGATTACTCACGCAGGTGATCTCGCAGCAATTCTTTCATCCCTTGTTGATGGAGAGATTTTATTTCTTGATGAAATCCATCGCCTGCCACGTCCTGCCGAAGAACTTCTCTATCTAGCGATGGAAGATTTTCGCGTTGATGTTGTTGTAGGTAAGGGACCAGGTGCAACAGCAATCCCACTTCAACTTCCACACTTCACACTCGTGGGTGCGACAACGCGTGCAGGTCTTCTTCCAAGTCCGCTACGAGATCGATTTGGCTTTACCGCGCATCTTGATTTCTATGATCCAGAAGAGATTGAAATTGTTCTTGCGCGCAGTGCCCAGCTCCTGGGATTAACAATCGATAAGAAGGCGATTGCAGAAATTGCTGGTCGCTCGCGAGGAACTCCGCGCATTGCAAATAGGCTTCTTCGGCGCGTGCGCGACTTTGCTCAAGTACAGGGATCCTCTTCACTTTCACATCAACATTCACAGGCAGCACTTGAGATGTATGAAGTTGATGAACAGGGACTTGATCGTCTTGATCGAGCGGTCTTGGTCGCACTCATTGATCGCTTCAATGGGGGCCCTGTCGGTCTATCGACTCTGGCGATTGCTGTGGGGGAGGAGACCGAAACCGTTGAATCTGTTGCTGAGCCGTTCTTGGTGCGCAATGGCTTTATGGCCAGAACTCCTAGGGGTCGCATCGCCACTGAGCTGGGATATACCCACCTCGGACGAAAGGCTCCAGCGGCGATTGCCTCACTCTTCGATGATCCGACTGGTTGATGCACCTTCAGAATGAGCCTGAGCACTAGCTAATGTGTCCTAGACTCTGCTCTTATGTCTACCTCTAACAAAACAGCTAAAGGATCGACCAGGCCTGGGCGCGCACTTCTCGCCCTCGGATTGACCTTGATCTCCCTCGGTGCCACAGTTGCAATCACTGGCGCGACAGAAGTCCGACTCGGACTAGATCTGCGTGGCGGCACAAGTGTGACCCTTCAACCTCGCGCATCGAGTGCTGGTAACGAGGTAACACCTGAGGCGATTAATCAGGCAGTTGAAATCATTAG
Organism: Actinomycetota bacterium; assembly: GCA_009702965.1. Lineage (GTDB taxonomy): Bacteria > Actinomycetota > Actinomycetes > Nanopelagicales > Nanopelagicaceae > Planktophila. The sequence goes on from WLHB01000005.1 coordinate 16,520, forward strand.
ACAGCGCGTGAACTCACTCGGTGTCGCTGAGTCAGAGGTAACCGCACAAGGTAGCGGTGGAAATCGCCAGATCGTTATCTCCGTTCCTGGAGAGAGTGGTGGTCGAGTCGTCGAGCTCGTTGGACAGACTGCTGAGTTGAGATTCCGCCAAGTTCTTGCATCAGGTTTTGGTGTACCAGCCGGAGCAGATACTGCAACAGCAGCAACTCCAGTTCCTGGAGTTTCTGAAGAAATTAATCAGCAGTTCGCAAATCTTGATTGCACTAGCTCCTCTAGTTTGCAAGGTACTGGAACAGATGATCCCGCAGCAGTGATTACTGCATGTTCTAAAGAGGGAGCAACTAAATACATTCTTGCCCCTGCCGAAGTACTAGGTCGCCAAATTTCGGAGGCGAGTGCAGGTCTTGATACACAAGCAGGTAGCGCTTGGACTGTCTCTCTCACATTTGATGGAGAAGGCACAAAAGCATTTGGCGCCCTCACAGCGCGTGTAACCTCATTGCCAGAGCCAAATAATCAGGTTGCAATTGTTCTTGATGGAATAGTTCAATCATCACCTCGAATCAATGAGGCGATCCCATCTGGAACGGCATCGATTACCGGTTCATTTACACAAATTGAGGCGCAGGATCTTGCAAACGTTCTTAAATATGGAGCACTCCCACTGGCCTTTGATCGCGGAGAGATCCAGCAGATTTCACCAACACTTGGTGCTGATCAACTCGATGCAGGTCTGCTAGCAGGTGCTATTGGTTTAGGTCTAGTTATCTTGTACTGCCTTTTGTACTACCGCGCACTTGGACTAGTTGTAACTGGCTCACTCGCAGTTGCCGCGTTGTTGATTTATCTCCTCATTCTGGTTCTTGGTGAGACGATCGGATTCACAATTACCTTGGCAGGTATTGCAGGAATCATTGTCGCAGTCGGTATTACCGCCGACTCCTTCGTCGTCTACTTCGAACGTATCCGTGATGAGATTAGAGAAGGCAGAACGTTAAGATCTGCCGTCGAGAGTGGCTGGCAAAAAGCGCGCCGCACAATCATTGTCGCCGATGCCGTGACAATCATCGCTGCAGTACTTCTCTACTTCTTCGCAGTCGGTGGCGTGCGCGGCTTCGCGTTTACACTGGGTCTGACCACTTTGGTGGATTTGATCGCAGTATTTATCTTCACAAAGCCAATGATGACAATCTTGGCTCGATCTAAGTTCTTCAGCTCTGGCCATCGCTTCTCAGGTCTATCCGATAAGAGTTCTGGCGTCACTCGTCCAACAACAAATGTGGAGGCTTAACATGTCATCAATAAAAGGATTGGGCGCTCGACTTTACTCTGGTGAGACATCGTTTAATATTGTTGGTCGAGCAAAGCGTTGGTATATCGTCTCGGCTCTCTTTGTGCTGGTTTCTATTGGAACGCTGGCAACGCAGGGTCTTCACCTAGGAATCGAATTTAAGGGTGGATCTGCTTACACATTTACCTCGACCACAGCCACTGTTGAACAGGCGCGCTCAGCCATTGAAAGTTCTGGCTTTACCGGAGAGCTCATTGTCCAAAAGATTGGCGATGACAAGATTCGACTTCAGACTGGTGCGCTTGAAACTGCTCAATCGGACGCGATACAGGCAGCGATCACATCCAATTTCAATGTTCAGACAGCCGATATCGACACTCAGATAATCGGTCCCTCGTGGGGTGAAGAAATTACCAAGAAGGCGCTCTACGGACTTATCGCATTTCTGATTGTGATTATGATCTTCTTGTCGATGACCTTCAGTTCGAAGATGGCTATTGCAGCAATCGTGGCCGTTGTTCATGACGTTCTCATCACGGTCGGAATTTACGCACTTGTCGGCTTTGATGTAACCCCAGCATCGGTGATCGGGTTCCTTACAATTCTTGGCTATTCTCTCTATGACACAGTTGTAGTCTTTGATAAGGTAAATGAAAATACTCGTTCGATTACATCTTCGAGTAAGCAGACCTACTCACAGGCAGTCAATCTTGCGGTCAATCAAACTATCGTTCGCTCGATCAACACTACGGTCACTTCACTACTGCCAGTTGCATCAATTCTGATCATTGGTGGAGCTCTTCTTGGTGCAGGAACACTGAAAGACATTGCGCTAGCGCTCTTTATCGGAATGATCGTCGGTGCCTACTCATCTGTCTTTATCGCACCAGCGATCCTCGCCCAGTCTCGCGAGAAGGAGCCAGCGATGATGGCACTTGCAAAGCGTGTCAATGCTCGTGGTGGCGCTACTGCACCAGCAGATTCTGCAGTCGCTGCAAACTCTCCAACTGTTGCGGTCAGTACGGCTAATCGTGGACCGCGCAACCAACCGAAGCGCAAAAATCGTAAGTAAGAAGTTTTACTGTGAATGATCTTCTTGCACCCATAGTCAATGGGTTGCGAGAGCATCATCCGCAATCTGATTTCACAGAGGTCGAACGAGCCTTTGAAACAGCCTTCACTGCACACACTGGACAGCTGCGCAAATCTGGCGAGGATTACATCACTCATCCAGTTGCTGTAACTCAGATCCTTGTGGATCTTGGCTTAGATCAAGAGACGATCATCGCCTCACTTCTCCATGACACTGTTGAAGATACTCCTTATTCCCTTGAGCAATTACGGAGTGATTTCGGCGATCAAATCGCGGCGTTAGTCGATGGTGTGACCAAGTTGGACAAACTCGCATACGGACCGACCGCCGAAGCCGAAACTGTGCGCAAAATGGTGATCGCAATGTCACGTGATATTCGCGTCTTGGTTATTAAGTTAGCCGATCGTTTACATAATGCGCGCACGTGGAAATTTGTTTCGGGGGAGAGTGCGCTACGAAAGGCGAGAGAAACTCTCGAAATCTACGCCCCTCTCGCTCACCGACTTGGCATGAATGCTCTTAAGTGGGAGCTAGAAGATCTCAGTTTTGAAGTCCTTGAGCCAAAGAAATTTGAAGAAATCTCACGTCTAGTTGCCGAGCGCAGTCCAAAACGAGACGCGCTGACTAAAGAAGTGATCGATGCGGTCAATGCAGATCTGGCCGCTGATTCAATTAATTCAACTGTGACGGGCCGCCAGAAGCACTTCTTTAGCGTCTATCAAAAGATGGTGGTCCGTGGCCGAGAATTCAACGATATCTATGACCTGGTGGGAATCCGTGTTCTCGTTAATGATGTTCGAGATTGCTATGCGGTTCTGGGTTCGATCCACGCACGGTGGAGCCCTGTACCAGGACGCTTTAAAGATTACATTGCAATGCCAAAGTTCAATCTCTATCAATCACTGCACACTACGGTGATCGGTCCAGGTGGTAAGGCAGTTGAAATTCAGATTAGAACGTATGAAATGCATTCACGGGCAGAGTTTGGAATCGCTGCGCATTGGAAGTACAAGGAGAGTTCCGGAGGACCTGAGAACACTCCTGAGATGATCTGGCTCAAGCAACTTCACGAATGGCAGAAGGAGACAGAAGATCCATCAGAGTTCCTGGAAGCCCTTCGCTTTGACCTTGGAACTCCTGAAGTCTTTGTCTTCACACCAAAAGGCAGCGTCATCGCTTTGCCGGGTGGTTCTACTCCCGTTGATTTTGCATACTCAGTACATACCGATGTTGGAAACCGTTGCGCAGGAGCAAAGGTCAATGGACGTTTAGTTCCGCTTGAAACAAAACTTTCAAATGGAGATGTTGTTGAGGTGGTCACAAATAAAAGCCCCACTGCTAGCCCATCGCGCGACTGGCTCAACTTCGTAAAGAGCCCACGTGCGCGCTCAAAGATAAAAGCGTGGTTCTCAAAAGAGCGGCGCGAAGAGGCGGTCGACGCTGGTCGAGAGTCGATAGCAAGACAGATGCGCAAGGCTGGGCTTCCGCTGCAGAAAATTTTTGCGGGCCACTCACTTCTCGAACTTGCTCATGAACTTCGCTATCCAGATATAGATGCTTTATATATCGCTGTCGGTGATGGTCATGTGTCGGCTGCATCGATCATTGAAAAGTTGGTCGCTGCGATAGGGGTCGATGATTCGCATCCCGAACCAACGATTGAATACATCCCTACCGGTGTACAAGCAACAAGAAGATCAAGCAGTGCAATCGAAGTTGAGGGCGTTGGAGATGTTCTGGTTAAACTCGCGCGTTGCTGCACTCCCGTTCCAGGCGATGCGATTCTCGGATTTATCACAAAGGGGAGTGGAGTCTCAGTTCACCGCAGCGACTGCATCAATAGTGATGATCTAAGGCTTAATCAAGCAGAGAGAATCGTCAACGTGCGATGGTTAGCCGGAGCTGGCTCACTCTTTCTTGTTAACATCCAAGTTGAAGCCCTCGATCGCGCACGTCTTTTGGCAGATGTCACACGCACGTTGTCAGAGCAGCACGTCAATATCTTGAGCGCATCTGTGAGTACGTCGAAAGACCGTGTGGCCATTTCAAAGTTCACCTTCGAAATGGCAGATGCGACACATCTTGATTCGGTCTTAGCTGCCGTGCGTAGCGTTGAAGGCGTCTACGACGTATATAGAAGTTAGTGGTTAGCTAAACTCGCTTAAGTTCTTCTGCGCCTCTGCCAACCACACCTTACGTGCCTCGGCTGATTCACGAGCTTCCTTAGCCTTCTTTTCGTTGCCGACTTGAGCAGACTTCTCTGCGACCTTCTCGTAATTTTCAATAGCAGCCGCGAGTTGTGCGACAACATCTGCAGCGCGAGCCTTGGCTGCAGGATCGCTCTTACGCCACACCTCAGCCTCAGCGGATTTTATTGCTGATTCAACTACATGCACACGTGCATCAAATGCGGCACGCTTTTCACGTTGGGTGATTCCGATCTTCTCCCATTCGCGCATCAATTCGCGGAATTCATTCTTTGCGACCTTAACGTCGGTGAATGGAAGCAGGCCTTCAATTGTAAGAATGAGGGCTTCACGCTTTTCAAGGTTTGCAGCCATTGAAACTTCGCGCTTTTCAAGATCCGCGTTCTTCGCGGCGAAGAATGCATCCTGAGATTTCTTAAATCGAGCCCACATCGCAGCATCATCGCGTGGCTTACCGCGACCAGCAGCCTTCCATGAATCCATCAGAGTTTTGAAACGTCGAGCAGTTGCAACCCAATCAGTTGATGTTGCTAACTTCTCAGCCTCTTCAACTATCGCAATCTTCGCCGTGGAGACAACGCTTGCTGTCGCTTCAAGAGCCGCAAAGTGTGTACGTCTGCGCTTATCAAATTTATTTCGGGAAGCAGAAAAACGCTTCCATAGATCTGCATCTGCCTTCTTATCTAGGCGTGGCGCACTCTTCCATTCATCTAGAAGAGTCTTCATACGCTCTCCGGTTGCCTTCCAACTCTCAGAGAGAGCGAGAGATTCTGCCTCAGCGACGATCTTCTCTTTCTCGATAAGAACTTGTTCGCGGCGAGCAGCCTTCTGCGCCGCCTCAGCCTCTTTCTTGGCTTCAAACTTTTCGCGATGCCCCTCAATCAGCGGTTCAATCTGCTCTACTGATGCTGCGAGCGCTGCGAGATCTCCAACACCGTTGAGTTCACGAACTTGCTGACGCAATTTCTTTACCGCTTCATACGCATCATCTGGAACCATGGCACCGGAAGTAATACGTGCAGCAGTGAGAGCAACATCAGATGCGAGTGATTCAAATTTTCTGACAAAGTACGCCAGCGCTTCTTCAGGGCTCTTGCCTGGGTATGAACCAACAATCTTTTCACCCTCTGGGGTGCGTACGTAAACATTGCCATCATCGCCGACTCGACCAAATTGTGATGGATCACCGATCAATGCAGAAGCAGCACTTATTTGAGGTGCGATCTGTGATGGGTTTGGATTCTCCGTGGTCATAGTCATTCCTTTCAGCGCGTTGGCCTATGTGGCCTTCGTTAATGCAACCAATGATGGGAGGACAAAGGTACCCTGTCTTACTAACGCCTCAAAAACTGAGCGTGATTATGGCGTGCACGGAGGCCTCATATGTTGATTCGAGTCCATCCCGCCCCTATGTACGCGACCAATTGTTGGATTTTGGCCGCTGAAAAAGGTTCTGAGTGCATCATCGTTGATCCTGGTATGCCAGATATCAGTGCAGAGATTGAGATGATTGTCGAAGAAGAGGGACTTAAGCCAGTTGCAGTTCTACTTACCCACGGCCATCTCGACCATACATTCTCTGTAATTCCTTTGGCTGATGGCTATGGAATTCCTGCCTACATCCATAGCGAAGATCGCAGAGCGCTACTACATCCAGAAATTGTCCACGGAGAAGAATTCATCGCCTCTTTTTTAAGTGGCAGCACCTTCAGCGAACCTAATCAAGTACTTGAGCTAAAGAACAATCAGAAGTTCGAAGCTGTTGGATTAAATATCACTGCGATCCACGCTCCAGGACACACAGCGGGATCGCTGATGTTTACGGTCAATGATGAATGCTTAATAAGTGGCGATGTTCTCTTTGCAGGCTCGATTGGACGAACTGATCTACCTTCTGGATCTCACGAGGCGATGCAACGAACGCTGATGACGAAGATTCTGCCTCTAGGAGACCATTTACGCGTTCTTCCGGGACATGGACCGGACACAACAATTGAATATGAGCGCAGAACCAATCCATATCTGAAACAATTACGCTCATGAAGCGCGAACAAATACAAGCACCTAAAGGTGTGAGTGAATATGTTCCGCCGCGATCTGCCAGTTTTGAATGGATCCGCGATCAACTAATCGCCCCAGCGAAAGCTGCTGGTTATCAGCTCATGGAGTTGCCAGTTTTTGAAGATACAAATCTCTTCTCCCGTGGCGTCGGTGAATCTACCGATGTAGTCAGCAAAGAGATGTACACCTTCGAAGATCGAGGTGGAAGATCAATCACTCTACGCCCTGAAGGAACTGCAGGTGTGATGCGTGCTGTGATCGAACATTCACTTGACCGTGGACAGTTGCCGGTAAAAGTTTTTTACTCCGGTGCATACTTTCGTGCAGAACGTCCTCAAGCTGGTCGCTATCGACAGTTCTATCAAGTAGGAGTTGAATCCATCGGCCTTGATGATCCGGCTATCGATGCCGAAATCATCGCCCTTGCAGATACCGCCTTTAAGAACATTGGCTTGAGGAAGTACCGTCTTGAGATCACTTCCCTTGGTGATGTGCAATCTAGAGCAGCACACAAAGTTGATCTCGTGGCATTCTTAAAGACTCTTGATCTCGATGAGGCTACCCAAGCACGCGCTGAAATAAACCCTTTACGGCTCTTCGACGATAAGCGCGAAGAGGTACGAAAGAAAATGTTGAAGGCTCCCTTGTTGATGGATTACCTCTCTGAAACTTCGCGCGCGAATTTCTCCCAGGTGTGTAGCTATTTGGATGCACTGGGAATCACGTACACAGTTAATCCTCGAATGGTTCGTGGGTTGGATTACTACACCGGCACGACCTTTGAATTTATTCACGAAGATCTCGGTGCACAATCGGGCATCGGTGGCGGCGGACGTTACGACGGTCTGATGGAGACACTAGGTGGCGCTGATCTATCCGGAATCGGTTTCGGCCTTGGAGTAGATCGCATTCTTTTGGCGGCAGAGGCAGAAGGTGTGTTAGTTGAGAATCAATTTGCAAGTGATCTCTTCATTATTCCTTTAGGCCATCCTGCAAAGGAGATGGCTCTATCAGTGGCCCAAAATCTCAGGCAGAGTGGGTTTAAGGTTGAAATTGCCTTCGGCGATCGCGCTCTCAAGGGTGCGATGAAGGCTGCCGATAAGTCAGGGAGTGCGTTCGCGATAGTTCTGGGGGAGAGCGAGTTAACTTCTGGTGCTGTGGAGCTCAAGCGAATGAAGGATGGCGAACTTTCCTCGGTTAAGATTAGCGATCTAGGAAAAGCCCTTTCCGCGCACGCATAGTTATTTGATAGAAAGTAGTTGAAAGTAATGATTCGTACCCATGATGCGGGATCCCTTCGTGCCAGTCACGCGGGTCAGACAGTCACACTCGCCGGTTGGGTAGCTCGACGTCGAGATCATGGTGGAGTGGCATTTATTGATCTTCGTGATGCAACAGGTTCAGTTCAGGTTGTCATCCGCGATGAAGTGATAGCGGGATCTTTACGAGCTGAATGGTGCTTAGCAATTACTGGCGAAGTAGTGGCCCGTCCTGCTGGAAATGAGAATGATGGTTTACCAACTGGTGCTATTGAAGTAATGGGAGATTCAGTAACGGTGCTGAGCGAATCAGCGCCACTGCCATTTCCTGTCGATACCGGTGTTGAATCTGAAATTTCTGAAGAGGTACGCCTGCGCTACAGATATCTTGACCTGCGACGCGAAGGTCCTGCTGCGAATTTACGATTGAGATCTCGCGTTACATCGGCAATTAGACGAGCAATGGATGAGCTTGATTTTCTTGAGATTGAAACCCCGTACCTCACTCGCTCAACGCCTGAAGGTGCACGTGACTTCCTTGTTCCCGTTCGTCTCCAACCAGGCAGTTGGTATGCCCTTCCACAATCACCGCAACTATTTAAGCAGTTGTTGATGGTTGCAGGGATGGAGCGCTACTACCAGATAGCTCGCTGCTTCCGCGATGAAGACTTCCGTGCAGACCGCCAACCTGAATTTACGCAACTAGATATTGAAATGTCATTTATCGATCAGGCCGACATCATCGCCGTTGCTGAGAAGATTTTGGTCGACATTTGGAAAGACAGCTTGGGCTACACGATTGCGACTCCGATTCCTCATATGACTTACAGAGATGCGATGAATCTTTACGGTTCAGATAAGCCAGATCTTCGCTTCGGTAATGAGTTGGTAGATGTAACTGAGTTCTTTAAAGAGACTCCGTTTAGAGTTTTCCAATCAGAGTACGTGGGTGCAGTAGTCATGCCAGGTGGGGCCAATTCTCCGCGACGAGAGCTCGATGCTTGGCAGGATTGGGCGAAGGCGCGCGGGGCTAAAGGATTGGCATACATTCTTCTCAATGATGATGGAACTCTCGGTGGTCCCGTCTCAAAAAATATCTCTGACTCTGAACAGGCAGGTATCGCCGACAAAGTCGGAGCCAAGAAGGGCGATGCGATCTTTTTCGCCGCAGGAGATAAGGCATCCTCTCAAGCACTATTAGGTGCAGTTCGAATTGAAATTGGAAAGCGATGCAATCTCATCGAAGAGGGTGCATGGAAGTTTGTCTGGGTAGTTGATGCACCAATGTTTGAACCGACCGATGGTGGGGGATGGACTGCAGTGCACCACCCATTTACTGGACCTAAACCTGAATTTGCTTCCACATTCTCGCAAGATCCTGCGAATGCACTTGCGTACGCTTATGACATTGTTCTCAATGGCACCGAGCTCGGCGGTGGTTCGATTCGTATCCACGATAAAGAGATTCAACGCGAAGTTTTCCGAGTCATTGGACTGAGTGATGAAGAAGCCGATAGTAAGTTTGGATTTCTTCTGGAGGCATTTAATTACGGACCTCCACCCCATGGCGGAATCGCTCTTGGTCTAGATCGCGTCTGCGCATTGCTCACAGGCAGTGATTCAATTCGTGAAGTAATCGCCTTTCCGAAAACTGCAAGTGGTGGAGATCCACTCACTGGAGCACCGACTCCGATCACAACTGCTCAGCGACGAGAGAGTGGCATTGATTTCAAGCCAGAGGTGCCCGCGAAATAAGCCGATCGGGTAGGCTTAGCTTCATACTTCATTGATGAACGGGGGACTCCTCATGGGTCCAGGTGGAATTGCAACAATTATTGCTGCTGCGGCGCTCTTTGTTATCGCCTGCGCGGTCGCCTATGCAGTGGTTCGTCTTGGTCGTTTCATCGACGAGGCGAGCCTCTCTCTAGCGACCATGACTACTGAGACAACACCATTGATTCAAGAATCTACTCGAACCCTTGAACTTATCAATAGCCCTCTCGAATCTTTCGCAAAAATTACTAAGAACGTCGAAGATGTGACTACAAAAGTTTCTGAGGCGACTACTGACTTTATCGATCACAGCGGACCTGCGGTAAAAGTTGCTAGCGCTCTTTTGACTGCAGCACAGGCCGGTAAGACTCGCAGCAAGAAGAAGAAGAAGGCTGAGTGAGTGTAGTTCGTGGAATCAGCGGAGATCCGCGCACGTTGGTTGCGCTTTTTTGAGTCAGGTAACTCTCTCGGGTTAGATCACACAGTTGTCCCATCAGCATCGCTCATCGCTGACGATCCAAACCTGCTGCTGGTCAATGCCGGAATGGTTCCCTTCAAGCCATTTTTTCTCGGAGAAGTAACCCCGCCGTATGCGCGAGCAACATCAGTGCAGAAGTGTGTACGAACGTTAGATATCGATGAAGTAGGCAAGACAACTCGACATGCATCGTTTTTTCAAATGTGTGGAAATTTCTCATTCGGTGATTATTTCAAGGAAGGTGCTATCGCGCTGGCGTGGGAGTTATTGACCAAGCCAATTTCTAATGGTGGCTATGGTTTCCCTGAAGAGAAATTGTGGGTGACTGTCTATCTCGATGATGACGAGGCAGCAGATATTTGGCATAAGAAAATTGGCGTTCCGCTAGAACGCATTCAACGCCGCGACATGGCAGATAACTTCTGGTCGATGGGCGTACCTGGACCGTGTGGACCTTGCTCTGAAATTTACTACGATCGCGGTCCTGCTTACGGAATCGATGGCGGTCCAATCGCAGATGAAAATCGTTACCTTGAAGTTTGGAATCTAGTCTTCATGCAGAACGAGCGTGGTGCAGGTGGCGGAAAAGATGGCTTCCCAATTTTAGGAGAACTCCCTGCCAAGAGTATTGATACGGGGTTAGGCCTGGAGCGTATGGCCGCACTGCTTCAAGGTGTTGAGAATATTTATGAGATCGATACGACCATGCAAATTCTTTCTCGCGCTTCCGAGTTATCAGGAGTGAAGTACGGCAAGAGTGAGAAGTCTGATATTTCGCTTCGAGTAATTGCAGACCACGCCCGTACGGCAGCGATGTTGATCGGAGATGGTGTCACGCCTGGAAACGAGGGTCGTGGTTACGTGCTTCGTCGAATGATGCGACGCACGATTAGAAATATGCGCCTTCTTGGAAGTAATGAGCCAAGCATGGCTCTACTTACACAAGCTGCCATTGGAGCGATGGGTGCTCAGTATCCTGAACTCAATAGTGATGCGGCAAGAATTCTCGCAGTGAGCACCGCTGAAGAGGAGAGTTTCTTACAGACTCTAAAGAGTGGAACTGTCATCTTTGATACCGCCGCCTCTGTAGTAAAGAAATCACGATCTACTCTCATGAGTGGTGATGATGTCTTTAAACTTCACGATACTTACGGATTCCCTTTTGATCTCACACTCGAAATGGCTCGTGAAGTAGGCCTTGAAGTTGATGAGGCTGGTTTTACTCGATTGATGAAAGAGCAGCGTGATCGCGCTAAGGCAGATGCGCGCGAAAAGAAGAGTGGCCATACTGACCTGAGCGAGTATAAAAAGATCACAGATGATCATGGTCGTACAGAATTTGTTGGTTACACCAGTATTGAATCCGAGTCGAAGGTTCGAGCCATTCTTGTTGATGGTGTGACCAGATCAGAGGCAACTGAAGGATCTGATGTTGAAATTGTTCTTGATCGCACTCCTTTCTATGCAGAAGGCGGTGGGCAATTAGCCGACGGCGGAAGATTAACGTTGCATGATGGAACTGTGATTGAAATTGATGATGTTCAGAGCCCAGTACCAGGCTTATCAGTTCATCGTGGACGAGTGGTCAAGGGCTCAGTAGCAGTAGGTGCATCAGCGATCGCATCGATCGATAATGAACGCCGCAACGCAATTTCTCGTGCTCATACTGCAACCCATATGGTGCACAAAGCATTTCGAGAAGTGCTTGGGGAGACTGCAACGCAAGCGGGTTCAGAGAACTCACCTGGTCGTTTTCGTTTTGATTTCCCATCAACAGGCTCGCTTTCAGATGGTGTACTCAATGAAGTCGAGGCGCGGGTTAATGCTCTGCTCATTGACGATCTCGCAGTAACTGCAGAGGTAATGTCGCAAGCAGAGGCGAAGAAGATTGGCGCTATGGCGCTATTCGGTGAAAAGTATGGAGATAGCGTTCGAGTTGTGAGCGTAGGTGATTGGGCTCGTGAACTCTGCGGTGGTACTCACGTCAATCGCTCAGGACAACTGGGATTGGTAAAACTTCTCTCTGAATCATCAATCGGAGCTGGTGTGCGTCGCGTTGAAGCCCTCGTCGGAGCTGATGCCTATCAATTTTTAGCTCGCGAACATCTCCTTCTCAATTCACTTACTCAGATAATTAAAGGTGCGCGCGTAGAAGATCTACCTTCCCGCATCAATGATTTACTTTCTAAGCTGAAAGATATCGAGAAGGAATTGACAGTCTTGCGCACTGCCGCTGCACTCAAGAGTGCGGGATCGCTGATGGAACAAGCACAGGATATTGCGGGTGTCTTCTTTATCTCTGGATCACTCCCTGACGGAATTCCAGCCGATAGTTTGAGAGAGATCGCACTTGATCTGCGCGCGCGTACAGCTAAGAGCGTGGTTGCGATCACCAGCATTGTCGATGAAAAGGTTGTCTTAGTTGTCGCCACGAGTGATGGCGCCCGTGCGCAGAATGTTAAAGCTGGTGCACTTGTGAAGGTTGCGAGTGCAGTACTCGGTGGTGGCGGCGGAGGAAAAGATGATTTCGCCCAAGGTGGTGGCGTAGACAAAACGAAGATTGTTGATGCCTTCAAAGCCATCGAACTAGCAATCGCGAGCAGCTAATGTCACGGCTGGGCCGCCGTCTCGCCTTTGATTACGGTGACGTGCGCATAGGTGTGGCGGTCTGTGATCTTGATGGAATTCTTTCAACTCCACTTGACCCACTTGATAGCAAGAATCCTGCTGTGATGTCAGAGATCGAGAGGATCTACAACGAATACGAGCCAGTACGAATCTACATCGGGCTTCCACTTAACCTCTCTGGGGAACCATCTGAATCAAGTGCGAAAGCGCTCCTTTTCGCCGAAAAAATTAAGGCGCGCTTTGCCTGTGAAGTGGAGATGGTTGATGAGCGACTCACCACTGTCTCTGCATCTGCTCTTCTCACTCAGGCTGGAGTGAGTGCAAAAAATCAGCGAAAGCTGATTGATTCCGTTGCAGCAGTTGCGATTCTAGAGAGTGGGCTCGCTCGTGAACGTCGATAGAGCCGCGCTCACACGTGTTACAGCCGCACTGATAGCAAGTGCGATTTTTATTGGGGCACTCTCTCTCATAAAACGTGGACCAGAGGCCGCCGCTGATTTCCCATGCGCTATTGACTCTCAGGCTAAGCAAGTTTCTATCGACGTTGCTAGAGGTGAGAGTGGTTCCGATATCGCTCTTGAATTATTTGAAAAAGGTGTAACACAATCTCAGGCAGCCTTCTTTCGTCTCGCTGTCGCTGATCCTCGATCAGCTTCGATTGCACCCGGTGTGCATCTGATCGATGCTCGGTTATGCGCTCGTGATGCTCTTACGCAGTTGCTCGACAATAAACGTATTGCAGGATTGATCGTGATCAAGGAAGGCGCATGGTTATCTGAAATCAAGAAGAGCTTTGAGAGCGCTGGCTACACCCGTAAAGAAATAAATCAGGCGTTTTCTGTCGCAGAAATCCCTTTACCTTACTCATCTCTGGAAGGCTTACTTTTCCCGGCACAATATAGTTTTGCCAAAGGAACACCAATTGAGGATGCGCTAGCAGCAATGATCGCTAGAGGTTTGCGTGAAACGAAGAGCGCTGGATTCGATTCATCAAAGGCCGGTTTTGAAGCTCAAGAGCTTCTTACTATCGCATCGATCATTCAGGCTGAAGGGACAGATGATGTCTTTGGTCAGGTTTCCCGAGTAATTTTCAATCGATTGAAAATCGGCATGCCGTTGCAGATGGATTCCACCGTTCACTATATTGAAGAGAAACGGGGAGACATTTTCCTGAGCACACAATCAACTTTGGTGAACTCACCGTTTAATACCTATCGCAGGACAGGTCTACCACCTTCACCGATCGGCAATCCAGGGCGTAACGCGATGCTCGCCACCGTCTCGCCTGCAGAGGGTACTTGGCTCTACTTCATTACTGTTGCTCCACGGGATACCCGTTTCACCGACTCATTTGAGCAGTTTAATAAATGGAAGTTGCTTTATAAGGCTAATTTGCGTGACGGAAAGTTCGAGGAGTAACCATGATTCGTGGAGCAGTGCTTGGTTCACCTATTTCTCACTCCCTTTCCCCAACACTTCATAACGGAGCGTTTAACTTTCTCGGGATTGATGGAAGGTATGAAGCGATTGATGTGCCGAGTGGGAGTCTCTCTCATTTCTTTGCAGAGCAAGCCGAGAACTTTGATTACCTCTCATTAACTATGCCTTTAAAGGAAGAAGCTTTTTCACTCGATATTGAATTCGATTCACTCTCTACACGCATTGGTTCAGCAAACACTCTGTATCGCAGAGACGGTGTATGGCGAGGATGTTCAACAGATGGATCAGGTTTCATCGCAGCAGTACAAGGTGAGGGTCTGACATCATTTTCTCAGGCCCTGATTCTCGGAGCGGGAGGAACTGCTCGCGCGATTGCGGGGGCAGGTGATGGTGTGATTCCATCAATTTCGGTCCTCGGTCGAACCTCAACAAGACGCGATGCACTCTCACGATGTGTCGTGAATTCAACGTTCGATTATCTAGCTTGGAGTGATGACTGTGATCTCTCACCTTTTGACCTTGTTGTTAATACAACACCAGCAGGGGCGGCAGATCTTTTGGCTGAGAATCTCAATCCGATAGTAAATGCACTCTTGTTTGATGTTATTTACAAGCCGTGGCCGACAGTTCTTGCAGAAAGATGGGCCGATCGATCTGGTCGAGTGATCAATGGCAAAGAGCTATTGCTCTGGCAAGGGTTGGATCAATTAGACCTTGTCCTCGATGAGCCGCTTGATCGCTCGAAACTAGCGCCATATCTGCGAGAGATTCTCGCTCGTCAATAACCACAGAACCTCATGTGATTTCCTTACACTCTATTTCCTAGCGCTACCCTCCTTGGATGCTCTTGCTCATCCTCCCTTCATTGATCTGGATGAGCGCCTCTGACCTGAGATCACATCGGATTCCAAATAGAGCGCTCATCGTTCTGACATGTATCTCACTTGGTAACGCCCTCATTAACGGACACGATTGGAGCTCTCACGTAACGGCATTTCTCGTCATTTTTGTTGTTGCAACATGTGGTTGGAAGTTCTTCGGTCTGGGAATGGGCGATGTTAAATTGCTTGGAGTTCTTTCTCTGCTCTTGATCCCAGTGAACTTATCTAGCTATCAGATCTTTACTCTCGCTTTCGCTTTCGCCGTGATCGTTCACGTTGCCATCTCTTCCAAGGGTCGATTTACATGCGACCAAGCCATACCTCTTGCTCCATCACTATCTCTAGCAACGGTGCTGGTTCATTTGATCTAAATAGGCGGGCATCTGCCCGTGCGATCTGCAAGAATAGGGGGATGCGTTGGCTTACAGCAGGGGAATCTCACGGGCAGGCCCTTTCGGCAATCCTTGAGGGCATTCCTGCACATGTAAAGATTGATTCAACTTTCTTGGATCTGCATCTCTCTCGTCGACGATTAGGTTTTGGTCGGGGAGCCCGACAGAATTTTGAAGCAGATAAAATCACAATTTTGGGTGGAGTGCGCTTAGGTCTGACTCAAGGCGGTCCGGTAAGTATTCAGGTGGGAAATTCTGAGTGGCCGAAGTGGGAAAAGGTAATGTCGGCAGATCCAGTTGATGATGCTGAGATTTCACATCTTGCGCGCAATGCACCGCTTACTCGCCCTCGTCCAGGACATGCTGATCTTGTTGGAATGCAGAAGTACGATTTTGATGATGCACGACCAATTTTAGAGAGAGCAAGTGCGCGTGAAACTGCAGCGCGAGTGGCACTTGGCGCTGTTGCTCGAGCATTTCTCGAGCAGAGTGTTGGTATAACAATTCTGAGCCACGTTCTCTCTATTGGTTCGGTCCGTGTACCCGAAGAGACACCTTTACCGCTCGAGGGAGATATGTCACGAATCGATAGTGATCCCGTTCGTTGCAGTGACGTGGCGACAAGTGCATTGATGATGAAAGAGATTGAAAGTGCGCATTCAGATGGAGATACGTTAGGCGGAGTCTGCGAAATTCTCGCCTTTAACTTACCTCCAGGGCTTGGCTCTCATGTGCATTGGGATCGTCGCCTTGATGCTCGAATTGCTTCATCAATGATGGGAATTCAAGCGATTAAGGGAGTTGAGATCGGAGATGGCTTCACAACTGCTACTCGCCGTGGATCGGTTGCACATGATGAAATTGAGAAGAACTCTCAAGGCCGCGTAGTTCGTAGGAGCGATCGTGCAGGCGGTACCGAAGGCGGAATGTCCAACGGTGAGATTCTCCGCGTCAGTATCGCAATGAAACCAATCTCCACTGTTCCTAAAGCGCTCGATACTATCGACACAGCAACAGGTGAAGCTGCAAAGGCAATTAACCAACGTTCGGATGTTTGTGCGGTTCCCGCGGCTGGAATCGTGGGTGAGGCGATGTTAGCTCTTGTATTGGCTGAAGCAGTGCTCGAAAAGTTCGGTGGAGATAGCGTTCAGGAAACGAAACGAAATTTTGAGTCCTACATCGCAAATCTTCGAATCAGGTAGCCATGCTGACGGCGATTCTGATTGGACCACCCGGATCGGGGAAATCATCTGTTGGCAGAGCCCTTGGACAGAAACTGAAGCTGGCTTTTGCCGACACGGATACTCTGATTGAGAAAAAATGTGAGAAGAGTATTTCAGAGATCTTCATCGAAGATGGTGAACCATATTTTCGCGAAGTAGAACGTGCTGTCGTTCTTGATCAATTAGCAATCGGAACGGGAGTCCTCTCACTTGGTGGTGGATCAGTTCTGGACCCATTGTCACATCAGGCACTCTCATCAACAGATGCACCGATTGTCTTTCTCGATGTTTCTCTCTCTAGCGCATCCCCTCGCGTTGGATTTAACCGAGACCGCCCTCTTCTTCTAGGAAATCCACGGGCAAAGTGGCAAGAGCTAATGAATGTACGCCGCCCGATCTATGAAGGACTTGCTGACATTACGATCCTTACAGATGAGCTTTCACCTGCCCAGGTCTGCCAGAAAATAGTTGAGATACTTGATAGTCAAAAGGCGGCACAATGACTAGGTCAGTGATTACGGTAGAGGCAGAGCGAAGTTACGACGTTGTCATCGGATCAAGTTGGCAAGGAGAATTTCTTCCCTTGGTTTCGGATAGATCACGTTGTGCAGTCATTACAACTCAAACGTTGAAAGATTCCCTAGGTGATTTCGGATTAGGCGACCTGGAATCGGGTGATTGTGAATTTATCTACTGCGTAATACCGGATGGTGAAGAAGGTAAGAGCCCCCAGGTTCTGCTTAATCTCTGGAATTGGCTTGCCGCTGCTGGACTTACTCGAAGTGATCTTGTTGTCGGAATCGGCGGGGGAGCGGTCACCGATATTGCCGGCTTCGTCGCAGCAACATATTTACGAGGCGTCGATTGGATAGCGATTCCTACTTCAGTTGCTGGAGCTGTCGATGCGGCAATTGGCGGAAAAACAGGTGCGAATTTAGATTATGGAAAGAATCTCATCGGCTCTTTCCATTCACCTATCAAGGTAATTATTGATCTCGCCTGGTTTACAACGCTGAGTGATCGTGATTTTGCAGCAGGTCTTGCCGAAGTGGTGAAGTGCGGATTTATACGTGATGCAAAGATTCTGGATTTATTGAAAAATCAGACCCTAGCGAGTGTTCGTTCAAATGCATCTCTCGTTGAAGAGCTGGTTACGCGCGCTGTTGCGGTCAAGGCGAGTGTGGTGGGGAGCGACTTTAAAGAAGGCTTTGAACGGGAGATCTTAAATTACGGTCACACCTTCGGTCACGCAGTTGAATCGCATTCTCGCTACTCACTGCGCCATGGTGAATGTGTCGCGATAGGCATGGCATTCATGGCCCATCTTCAACTCTCTCTCGGTCTGATCTCATCTGATATTCACGCGTTGCATTTTGAAATCCTTAGCGGGATTGGTCTTCCAACTCAGTATCAGGGTGGCGATTGGTTAGAGATGAAAGCGATCATGTCCCGTGATAAGAAGGCTCGTGGACATGCTCTGCGCTTTGTCACCATCACAGAGCTGGGAGTTACGGATCGATTGACGGATGTGGCGCAGGATGTTCTTGTCGCGACATATGAGAAGGTATGTCCATGAACGTTCTTGTGATTAATGGACCAAACCTGGCTCGCTTAGATATTCGTGACTCTTCAATCTATGGCGATCTTTCTTATCCACAACTTGTTGAGTACATCACCGCAGCTGCAAAAGAAGTTGGGTTGAGCGCTGATGTCCGCCAGAGTGATGATGAAGCGACAATCATTGGGTGGTTGCATGAGGCTGCTGATTCGGCGACACCGGTAATTATTAATCCCGCCGCCTTCACGCATTACTCGTACGCAATCCGGGATGCGGCAGCCATGCTCAAAGGTCCACTTATTGAGGTGCACCTATCGAATCCGTTGAGCCGTGAAGAATTTCGTCACACCTCAGTGATTTCAGGGGTAGCGACAGGAACAATCGGCGGATTCGGTCCGCATTCGTATTCACTGGCCTTGATCGCCCTGAAGGACCTCATCGCTTAATTTTTCATACGCTAAACTTAGAAATCTATAGCAGCGGACATCGGTCGGTTGCAATGAACTGGAGTGCGACTGTGGCTACAACTAATGATCTAAAAAACGGCATGACCCTAGATATCGAAGGCCAGCTCTGGACAGTCGTTGAGTTCCAACACGTGAAGCCGGGTAAGGGTCCCGCATTCGTGCGTACCAAGCTCAAGCAGGTAATGACTGGCAAGGTTGTCGACAAGACATTTAACGCCGGAGTGAAGGTTGAGATTGCGATTCTCGAAAAACGAGAGATGAACTTCCTCTACAAAGAGGGAGACGATTTTGTATTTATGGATAATAAGAATTTCGATCAAATGACTATCTCGGCAGCAACCGTCGGAGAGTCTTCGAATTACATGCTTGAAAATACTGAGGCGATCGTTGCGATCCACGAAGGCAATCCGCTCTATATAGAACTGCCTGCATCGGTTGAATTAACGGTTACCTATACAGAGCCAGGGCTACAAGGAGATAGATCATCAGGTGGCACAAAGCCAGCAACTGTTGAGACAGGCATTGAAGTTCAAGTCCCACTTTTTATTAAGCAGGACGAGAAGATTGTTGTCGATACTCGCGATGGTTCATATCAGGGCCGCGCTAACTAGTGTCAGCACGCAGTAAGGCACGAAAGCAGACTCTAGACCTGCTCTATGAATCTGATATTCGCACCAGCGACCTTTTAGAGTTACTAGCGACGAGAGATGTCACCGAAGAGGGCGTAGATGCACGACCTATTCGTGAGTACACACGCGCACTTGTAGAAGGTGTCCATCTTCATAAAAGAAAAATTGATGAATTGATCACCACGTATTCACAAGGATGGGATATGGATCGACTTGCCGCAGTTGATCGCAATATTCTCAGATTGGGTATATACGAAATCCTGTGGGCCGATGATGTAGAGGATGCGATTGTTATCGATGAAGCGCTCAATCTCGCCCAATCATTAAGCACCGATGACTCTGCGGGATTCATTCATGGTGTACTTGGGCGTATCGTCTCTATCAAATCGAGTTTGGCTCTCTAACGTTTTGTAAGCAAAATTCCTGAAGCACCTACCCATTCGTGGAAGTTAACCTCTTCACTATCGATCACCCTTGAGAGTGCATCGATATCATCGCGACGCAGAGAAATGATTTCCCCAGCCCAGTCTCCGCGCCGATGAGCAATGCGCCTGATGTATTTACTGAGTATCTCTTTTTCAGGGCCAGGCTCTAGGGCTTGCAGCGCTCTGAGATCGTAGATATGTCTATCTGCTAATTCAGGGCTTTCACCGTGCCCAGAAGCTGGAGCCATGAGGTGGGCCAACTCGACGCCAAAAACATCGGCAATTTCGATCACTTTTCTAAGGCTCATAGAGCGATCACCTCGTTCGTAGGCGCCAAGAACTACGGCTCGGATGCGACCTCCGCTAAGTTTTTCAAAGGCGAGGAGGGTGAGTCCTCTTTCGCGTCGAAGCTGGCGTATTCGTACTCTGATCTCGTTGCTATCACTGTGGCTCATAAACGAAAGGGTAGGGGCGGGGACGGCGACCCGATCAGAGATATCCACAGCTTTCTGGCCACGGTGCTAGAATCGCGCAACATCCTTTAAGACCCGTCCTGTGAGGCGGGGAAGGAGATTTAAATGAATACAGTGCTGTCCGCGCAAGATGTATCACGCGCACTTTCGCGCATTGCCCACGAAATTTGTGAAGGCAACAACGGCGCACAAACCATCACCTTGTTAGGCATTCCCACTCGTGGTGCTCACCTCGCTTTTCGCCTGGCCACTCTCATTGAATCGATAGAGGGTTCGCCCGTTCAGGTCGGCACCTTAGATACGACACTTTTTCGAGATGACCTCCGCTTGAAAGCACCGAGAGCCCTGATGCCAACACGGATCCCTTCTCTGGGTATCGAAGGGCGCAATGTAGTGCTCGTTGACGATGTTTTATTCTCAGGACGAACTATCCGAGCTGCCCTAGATGCGCTGGGCGACATTGGAAGACCCTCGCGTGTACAGCTAGCAACACTTGTCGACCGTGGGCATCGTGAACTTCCTATCAGAGCGGATTTCGTTGGAAAGAATATCCCCACGTCACTTTCCCAAAATGTGAAAGTTAATCTGCTCGAAATTGATGGTATTGATGAAGTCACGATCTCAGAGAAGGTGTCAGCATGAAACACCTTCTCTCGATAGCAGATATTTCTCGACTTGATGCAATTAAGATTTTAGATACGGCCGAAGAGTTGGCAAAAGTAAGTGATACGCCGATGAAAAAACTACCAACTTTGCGTGGTCGAACAATTGTGAACCTTTTCGCAGAAGATTCAACTAGAACCCGTATCTCTTTTGAGGCGGCGGCAAAGAGACTCTCGGCCGATGTCATCAACTTTTCATCAAAGGGTTCAAGTTTAAGTAAGGGTGAATCACTCAAAGATACAGCGCAGACTCTGCAAGCGATGGGTGCCGATGCTGTCATCATTCGCCATGGGGCATCCGGTGCGCCTGCACGATTAGCTGATTGTCAGTGGATGTCAGGTGCTGTTATTAATGCAGGTGATGGAACGCACGAGCATCCGAGTCAGGCGTTGTTGGATGCATTCACTATCCGCAGGCACTTGGGTCAGGGGAGAGAAGATCTCACCGGATTAAGAGTCGGAATAGTTGGCGATGTTCTTCACTCGCGGGTCGCTCGATCAAATGTACTGCTTCTCACGAAACTAGGAGCACATGTCACGCTTATCGCACCACCAACGCTGCTTCCAGTTGGTGTCGAGAGTTGGCCAGTAAGTGTTTCCTATGATTTTGATTCTGTCTTGGAATCCTTAGACGTAGTTATGATGCTGCGAGTTCAGCTAGAGAGAATGCAAGAACTCTTCTTCCCGAATGCACGAGAATATTCGCGCTACTTTGGACTCAACAGTGCTCGACTACGCACCCTTCACTCCGATGCAATTGTGATGCACCCAGGCCCGATGAACCGAGGCTTGGAGATCACAGCAGATAGTGCAGATAGTGCAAGATCTGTGATTCTTGAGCAGGTAAGTAATGGCGTGAGTGTACGAATGGCAATTCTCTATCTCTTGCTAGCAGGGGATACTTCGATTGAGGCGGGAAACTAAATGGCTCACGTATCAGAAAACATTCTTATCAAAGGCGGAATCGTTGCCGACGGATCTGTTAAGGACATCCTGATAACAGATGGAGTCATTCATTCGGTCGCCGTTTCACTCAACGCCGGTGACGCACGAGTCGTTAGCGCTGAAGGCCATATCGTTCTTTCGGGACTTGTTGACTTGCATACTCATTTGCGAGAACCCGGTCGTGAAGATTCAGAGACTGTTCTTTCGGGTTCAAAAGCTGGAGTCAAGGGCGGATACGTTGCTCTCTCTGCAATGGCCAATACATCGCCTGTGGCTGATACAGCCGGAGTTGTTGAGCAGGTCTATCGTCTTGGAAAAGAGGCTGGCCTACTTGATGTCTTTCCAATCGGAGCAGTCACACAAGGTATTGAAGGAAAAGTTTTAGCAGAGATCGGTGCGATGGCTGATTCCGTTGCGCGGGTTAGAGTCTTTAGCGATGATGGAAATTGCGTGAGTGATCCGTTAGTGATGAGGCGAGCTCTTGAGTATGTAAAGAAATTCAATGGCGTTATCGCCCAACATGCGCAAGAACCTGCACTGACAGTTGGATCTCAGATGAATGAAGGAATTGTGAGCGCAACCCTTGGCCTTAAGGGATGGCCAGCGGTGGCCGAAGAAGCAATTATTGCTAGAGATGTTTTATTGGCCGAGCACGTTGGAGCGCGCCTTCACATTTGTCATCTCACCACTGCCGGTGGTGTCGAGATAATTCGTTGGGCAAAAGCGCGTGGGATTGATGTCACCGCCGAAGTAACTCCTCACCATCTTCTTCTTACCGATGAGTTAGCAAGAAGTTATGACCCAATTTTCAAAGTAAACCCACCGCTTCGGACAGAGCGCGATGTCATGGCACTTCGTCAGGGACTTGCAGATGGCACCATAGATATTGTTGCAACTGATCACGCACCTCATCCTGGGGAAAGCAAAGAGTGCGAGTGGCAAGAAGCTGCCTTTGGAATGCTTGGTTTAGAGCACGCCTTATCGATCGTTGCCCAGACTATGGTTGAGACAGGATTGCTCGACTGGGCAGGCGTGCAGGATCGTATGAGCACAGCACCCGCCAAGATCGCAGGATATGGCGAACATGGTCGCGAGTTGGCAGTCGGTGCGCCTGCTCACCTCACTGTGATCAATCCGAAAGCGCCTTACCGCGTGGATCGCGACAGCCTTGCCTCTAAATCACGGAATACTCCCTTTCATGGAATGGAGTTCACCGCTCAAGTTGTCGCAACGCTCTTCCATGGTCGAGTTGTCTTTGGCAAGGATAGATTCCAATGAGTAAAGCCTTTCTTGTTTTAGATGACGGTCGAATCTTTGAAGGACTCAGCTGGGGTGCTACTGGCAAAACATTTGGTGAGGCCGTCTTTCAAACAGGAATGACTGGCTATCAAGAAACGTTGACTGATCCCTCTTACCATCAACAAGTTGTGGTGATGACTGCTCCACATATCGGCAACACGGGAATGAACGCTGCAGATAATGAGAGTTCGAAGATTTGGGTAGCAGGTTTTGTTGTTCGTAATCCATCACCGATTACTAGTAACTGGCGAAGCGAAAAATCACTCGATGAAGTGATGCGGGAACAGGAGATAGTAGGAATTTCGGGCATCGATACACGAGCCCTTACTCGCCACCTGCGTGATCGCGGAGCGATGCGTGTGGGAATCTTTTCCGACCTAGACCTTTCTCGGGAAGAGATGGTGATTGAGGTTCGCAAAAGTAGGCAAATGTCCGGCTCCTTCTTAAGTGCAGATGTTTCAACACCAAAGAGCTACGTTGTGCCTGCCACCACAACGAAAAAATTTACTGTTGTTGCATTAGATCTTGGTATTAAATCTGCTACACCCAGGGCAATGTCGTTGCGAGGAATTGAAACTCACGTTCTTCCATACAATGCCACTTACGAAGAGATCACCTCACTCAACCCTGATGGTGTCTTCCTTTCGAATGGACCTGGTGATCCATCGACCATGACTGAAACAGTCAGCCTCGTTCGCGAGCTACTCTCAGATGAAATCCCTATCTTTGGAATCTGTTTTGGTCACCAGATCCTCGGTCGTGCTCTTGGATTCGAGACATATAAACTGCAATTCGGTCACCGTGGTATCAATCAACCGGTAATTGATAAGCGAAGCGGAAAAGTAGAAATCACTTCGCACAATCATGGCTTCGCTATCGAAGCTCCCGTAGATACTCAGTTCACGACAGTCTTTGGTCCTGGTCAAGTGACGCATGTGTGTCTTAACGATGGTGTAGTTGAAGGTCTTGAACTTTTAGATCGAGGAGCCTTTAGCGTTCAGTACCACCCTGAAGCTGCCGCTGGTCCTCACGATGCTGCCTATCTCTTTGATGATTTTGTCTCTCTCATGGAAAAATACCCGCGGAAGGTGAGTGACCACTAATGCCTCGTGACACCTCTATCCAAAGCGTTCTTGTGATCGGTTCTGGACCGATCGTTATTGGCCAAGCATGTGAATTCGATTACTCAGGTACGCAGGCCTGTCGCGTACTCAAGGCTGAAGGAATTCGCGTCATTCTTGTTAATTCAAATCCAGCAACGATCATGACAGATCCGGAGTTTGCAGACGCCACATATATCGAACCTATTACTCCAGAGTTTATTGAAAAAATTATTGCAAAGGAGCGCCCTGACGCAGTTCTGGCAACTCTTGGTGGGCAAACTGCCCTCAATGCTGCAATTGGTTTATATCAAGCGGGAACACTTGCTCGTTATGGAGTGAAGTTAATCGGTGCTGATGTTGATGCTATCGAGCGAGGCGAGAACCGCGAGATTTTCAGAACAATCGTTGAGAAAATTGGAGGAGAGTCCGCCAAATCCGTTATCTGTCACACGATGGATGAAATTCTCGAAGGTGTAAAGATCCTCGGATATCCAGTCGTTGTAAGACCATCTTTTACTATGGGCGGCCTTGGTTCAGGTATTGCCTTTGATGAACCATCCCTTAATCAGATTGCAGGTGCTGGACTTCGCCATAGCCCTACATCTGAGGTACTTCTTGAAGAATCCATTATTGGGTGGAAGGAGTACGAGTTAGAGGTAATGCGTGATTCGACAGATAATGTGGTCATCGTTTGTTCGATCGAAAACATCGATCCGATGGGTGTACACACTGGCGACTCAATCACCGTTGCCCCTGCTCTTACTCTTACCGATGTTGAGTACCAGAAGCTTCGTGATCTTTCGATCGAGATCATCAGAGAAGTGGGTGTTGCAACAGGTGGTTGCAATATTCAGTTTGCTGTCAATCCAGATAACGGTCGCATTATTGTCATCGAGATGAACCCACGTGTTTCTCGTTCCAGTGCTTTGGCATCTAAGGCCACCGGTTTCCCAATCGCCAAGATCGCGACCAAGTTAGCGATTGGTTACACACTTGATGAGATTGAGAATGACATCACTAAAGTCACTCCCGCATCCTTTGAGCCCACACTCGACTATGTTGTAGTGAAGGCTCCCCGTTTTGCCTTCGAAAAGTTTGCTGATGCAGATCCAAGACTCACGACGACGATGAAGAGCGTTGGTGAGGCTATGGCGATCGGCAGGTCGTTTCCAGAAGCTTTGATGAAAGCGCTACGTTCATTAGAACGCAAAGAATCGATCTTTACATTCCCACGAGAGATATCTGAGCAGAAGGTATCAAGCCTTCTTAATCAAATCAGTACGCCGACTGAGTACCGTCTCCAACAGGTACAACAGGTTCTGTGGGCTGGCATCAGCGCTGATGAGGTCTTTGAAAAGACAAAGATTGATCGATGGTTCCTCACCCAGATTGAGTTGATCAATGGCGCTGCACGCGAGATTTCCCAACCTGGTGAGATGACAGCTTCTCTCATGCGAAATGCAAAGCAATGGGGTTTTTCAGATTCTCAGATCGCACTTCTTCGCGATTCAAGCGAAGAAGAGGTGAGAAAGAGTCGGACACATTTAGGTGTGCGTCCTGTCTACAAAACGGTAGATACATGTGCTGCGGAATTCGAAGCCTTTACTCCTTATTACTACTCAAGTTATGAGGAAGAGACTGAGGTGAAGTCACGCACCAAGCCTGCTGTGATCATCCTCGGTAGTGGCCCTAATCGCATTGGTCAAGGAATTGAGTTTGATTACTCGTGTGTGCACGCTTCCTTTACTTTGCGCGAAGCTGGCTATGAAACGATCATGATTAACTGCAATCCCGAAACAGTTTCTACCGATTACGACACAAGCGATCGACTTTATTTTGAACCTCTCACTCTTGAGGATGTTCTTGAAATTGTTCATGCTGAAACTCTTGCTGGTCCAGTGCTTGGTGTGATTACACAGCTAGGTGGTCAGACGCCACTAGGTTTGGCTGCTGGATTGAAAGCCGCAGGAGTAACAATTCTGGGAACAAGTCCTGACGCGATTAACTTGGCAGAAGAACGTGGTGCATTTGGTGATGTTCTGGCGAAAATTGGACTCACTGCACCTGAATTTGGAATGGCATCGTCACAGATGCAAGCGATAGAGATCGCCGCAAAGATTGGATACCCCGTTCTTGTACGTCCATCCTTCGTTCTGGGTGGGCGAGGAATGGAGATCGTCTATGACGATGCAGCCCTTTCATCTTTTATCTCCAGAGCAACAGATATCACTCCTGATCGACCAGTTCTCGTTGATCGATTCCTCGATAGCGCGATTGAGATCGATGTTGACGCTCTCTATGATGGTCTTGAACTCTTCCTTGGTGGAGTCATGGAGCATATTGAAGAGGCTGGGATTCACTCAGGTGATAGCGCGTGCGTTCTACCAGCGATGACGATTTCGCCCCATCAGCTTCAAGAAATTCGTGAAGCCACTCTTAAAATCTCAGAAGGAGTCGGTGTAAGAGGGCTCATCAATATTCAATTCGCTATTGCATCAGATCAACTCTACGTTCTTGAAGCAAACCCACGCGCCTCGCGCACAGTTCCATTTGTATCAAAGGCCACTGGAGTTCCATTAGCTAAGGCGGCGGCGCGTATCTCAGTAGGTTCAACTATTGCGCAATTACGAGAAGATGGAACGCTCCCACAAGCTGGTGATGGGGTTGCAAAGGGAATTTCAGTGAAAGAGGCGGTCCTTCCTTGGAATCGCTTTAGACGATCTGATGGGCGCGGAGTTGATGCAGTGCTTGGGCCTGAAATGCGATCCACTGGTGAAGTCATGGGAATCTCATCAACATTCGGTGCAAGTTATGCCAAGAGTCAGATCAGCGCCTTTGGATCCTTACCAAAAGCGGGCTCAGTCTTTATCTCTCTCGCTGATAAGGATAAAGAATCTGGAGTTCGAGCAGCGTCGACGCTCTCATCGCTTGGCTTCCGACTGTTTGCAACCACGGGAACAGCAGAATTCTTACAATCTCATGGCGTAACAACAGCTCGCGTACGTAAAGCATCCGAAGGTGTTGGTCCATTCGGTGAGAGAACCATCGTGGATCTTCTTAACGCTGGTGAAATTGATCTCGTTATCAATACACCTGTTGGGCGTGGAACTCGTGCCGATGGCTGGGCCATTCGCACTGCAGCGGTGCAACGCTCAATTCCTTGTATAACAACTACCGCCGGTTTTAACGCTGCTGTTGAGGGAATTAAAGTTTTGCAATCTGGAGTTCTCGATGTACGTCCAATTCAGGATTGGTTGAAAGACGCATGAGTACTATCAATAAGAGC
This sequence comes from Actinomycetota bacterium, assembly GCA_009702965.1. GTDB lineage: Bacteria > Actinomycetota > Actinomycetes > Nanopelagicales > Nanopelagicaceae > Planktophila. The sequence continues at coordinate 44,093 of WLHB01000005.1, forward strand.
GCAACGCAGATCACTGCAACCATTTTGAGTAATAAGCGCGTGGGTGCTTATCATCAGATACTTCTTGCTATCGGAGATCTGGCCGCTCTTTGCCGGCCCGGCAACTTCGTTGCGATTGCAGTGGGTGGAGATTCTTCAAAGATGATCCTACGTCGCGCCTTTGCTATCTCTCGAATCACGCACGGTAACGCCTCAGGGGGAGCGATGGAGTTGATCGTTGCACCGCATGGCTCTGGATCACGCTGGCTATGTGCCCAGCCTGAAGGTAGCGAGATCGACATTGTTGCTCCTCTTGGAAAAGCTTTTGGAATTCCAACCACTCCAGTGAATGCACTGCTCGTTGGAGGTGGGTACGGTTCTGCGCCACTCTTTGGTTTAGCCGAAGTTCTTAAGTCACGTGGATGCCGAGTAGATATGCTCCTTGGAGCAAGCACTGGTTCAAAGATCTACGCGCCTTTGGAAGGTAAGCGAAGTGCGTCAACGCTCAAGATTTATACAGAAGATGGATCTATGGGCGAGCATGGACGAGTAACTGCTCCGATTTCATCTCTTATCGCATCTGGTGCAGTCGATGTTATTTACTCGTGTGGGCCGATGTCCATGTTGCGCGCGATCTCTGATCTCACATCTGGCACAGATGTAGTGCATCAATGCGCAGTTGAAGAATCAATGGCGTGTGGAATCGGAATTTGCATGACCTGCGTTCTGCCGGTGAAGGATGAATCGGGTTCAATCTCGATGTTGCGTTCGTGTATCGATGGCCCCGTGATGGATGCCAGTACCGTCGCTTGGGAGTTAGTTGGAAAAACACCTCCGGCGGTGAATTCGTGATGAGCTCTGCACAAACATTTGATTTCACCACCTCTCTCGCAGGGGCCCATTTCCCAACTCCAATATTTACAGCAAGCGGCTGCGCCAGTTCAGGAAAAGAGCTTGCTCAATTTTTTGATCTCACACAAGTGGGTGCAATTGTTACCAAGTCAGTGATGAACAAGCCTCGACATGGTCGCCCCACTCCTCGCATGGCTGAAACCCCATCAGGCATGCTCAATTCAATTGGACTTCAAGGCCCCGGGATCGACTATTTCTTAGCAAATGATGTCCCGTGGCTTCTGGAAAGAGGTGCCCGCGTTGTCGTCTCAATCGCAGGCGAGACAATTGATGAGTACGCAGTATTGGCACGGAAGGTACGTGCCGTCTCAGGCATTAGCGCGATAGAGGTCAATATCTCTTGCCCTAATGTGGAAAATCGAGGAATGGTCTTCGCATGTGAAAGTGATACTGCAGCACGAGCTATCGATGGTGTGCGAAAGATAATCGGTGGAGAGATCCCGATCATTGCAAAACTCACTCCTGATGTCACTGACATCACGGCGATCGCATCATCAGTTGTTAACGCAGGAGCTGATGCACTCGCTCTTATTAACACCGTCTTAGGTATGGTCATAAATCTGGACACGATGAGACCCCATCTAGGTGGAAAAACTGGTGGGCTTTCAGGACCAGCGATTAGACCAGTAGCAGTTCGCGCAATTTACCAAGTGCATAGCGCTATGCCACATGTACCAATTCTCGGCATGGGTGGCGTTGCCTCAGGTCGCGATGCTCTTGAACTTGTCCTTGCCGGTGCTTCTGGAATTTCAATTGGTACGGCCAGTTTCGGCGATCCGATGGCCTTGCCTCGAGTGCAACGTGAATTGCAATCACTTCTCATCGCACGAGGATTTACCTCGTTCAAGGATGCTATTGGCTACGCCCATCGATCAGAGACAGGTGGCGCGCAGTGACATCTCCAATAATTCTTGCGGTAGACACTCCTGATCTCGATATCGCGCGTCGTTGGATTGATGCTACTCGTGCGAGTATCGATGTCTACAAGCTAGGTCTTGAATTCTTCTTAAGTCATGGCATCGATGGGATTGCATCGATCCAAAATGAGACCGGGGCATCGATCTTTCTAGATCTTAAACTGCACGACATTCCAAATACAGTTTCTAAGTCAGCAGCAGTCGTTGAAAGACTGCACCCGCGGTTTTTAACGGTACACGCCAGTGGTGGAAGGGCTATGGTCTCAGCTGCTGTGAATGCGGTGACTACAACATCAATTACTGCGGTCACTATTCTGACATCACTGAGCGAGAATGATTTAGCAGAGATTGGATTTAAAGGCTCAGCCTTCACGACAGCTCAGTCACTGGCGCAGGTTGCAGTAGATGCGGGAGCAACCTCAATCGTCTGTTCACCACATGAAATTTCTGGAATTCGATCAGTTGTTGGTGATGCGATCGAGATCATTACTCCTGGAGTACGGCCAGCAGATGAGACAGGTAGTGATGATCAGATGAGAACGATGACACCTGCGCAAGCAATTGCTTTGGGTGCTAACTTTCTTGTCATCGGTCGCCCGATCACCTCGCGCTGGAGCCAAGGATCGCAGGCGATGGCAGATCGAGCGGCAGAGATCGTTGAATCAATTCACAAGTGATGGAGCGATTGGATAGATTAAGCATATGAAGCGTCCTCCAGTTCTTACTTCAGAACAGAGAAATGCTGCGCTCGAAAAGGCGCGGGCGTCGAGGGCTAGAAGAGCGGATGTAAAGTCAGAGGTCCGTAAGGGCAACCTATCTATAGAAGATATCTTCACTCTCATCCAATCTGATGAAGCCGTAGCAAAGATGCGAGTGGCTGAACTTCTTGAGTCATATGCCGGCGTAGGAAAAGTGCGCGCTATCGCAACCTTGGATAGACTTGGAATTTCTAGAACACGACGTTTACAAGGCCTTGGTACCCATCAACGTCACGCACTCATTAAGGAGTTTTCGATTCCACGTAACGATGCTCATGATGGAACGCTCATTGTTCTCTCTGGTCCCGGGGGAGTAGGTAAGAGCACGGTCTCTCGAGAAATCCGAAAGAGTAACGATTTTTGGGTGAGCGTATCTGCTACCACAAGAAAACCTCGTGATAAAGAAGTGCATGGAATTGATTACATTTTCCTGAGCGATGAAGAGTTTGATCGTGGAATTGGTAATGGCTATTTTCTGGAGTGGGCACACTTTGCTGGGGCTCGCTACGGAACTCCGCGTCAGCCTGTATTAGATGCTCTTCACGACGGTAAAGATGTTCTTCTTGAGATTGAAATTGAAGGAGCAAAGCAGGTCAAGAAAAACTGGAGTGATGCAATCCTCGTCTTCCTTAATCCTCCGACATGGGAAGAATTGGTCTCACGACTAGAGGGTCGTGCCACAGACACCCCAGAACGTCGCGCAGAGAGACTTGCTCTTGCTCAAGATGAGATGGCCCAGGCACCTCTTTTCGATCAAATCCTCGTAAATGACGAGGTCGATAAGGTGGTCGAGAGCCTGATAAGATTGGCTCATTCGCAGCGTTCATAACCTGAAGGCATGCACTCATCATCTTGTAGGAGGCAGTAATGGACGGAATCACAAATCCACCAATCGATGAACTTCTCGATAAGAGCGGATCGAAGTACAGTCTCGTCCTTTACGCAGCTAAGCGCGCACGTCAGATCAACGCTTATTACTCTCAACTAGGTGAAGGCCTGCTCGAGTATGTGGGTCCACTAGTTGAAACCCATGTTCATGAAAAACCACTTTCGATTGCACTTCGTGAAATCAACGAAGGTCTTCTCACAATCGAAAATCTTGACCCAGCCGTTAAGTAATTCTTCTAACGAGTAGAACGTGTCCACACGCGAAGTAGTTCTTGGCGTTGGTGGTGGCATAGCGGCATATAAATCATGTGACCTGCTTCGCCGTCTCCAAGATGCTGGTTTCGGTGTCACCGTTATCCCAACACCTGCCAGTCTTCACTTCGTCGGCAAGGCCACGTGGGAAGCGCTCTCAGGCAGACCTGTCACCACGACAGTGTGGGAACGCGTTGATGAAGTTCGCCATGTACATCTTGCCAAGGAGAGCAGCTTTAACCTTATCGCACCAGCCACTGCAGATTTGATTGCGAGAATCGCGCACGGCCGTGCCGATGATCTGCTTACAAATACTGTTCTCGCAAGCAACGCACCGACGCTGATTGTTCCTGCGATGCATCCTCAGATGTGGGCTAACCCTGCAACAGTTGCAAATGTCGCGCTCTTACGAAGTCGAGGATTTATCGTGATGGAGCCAGATCACGGAAGATTAACCGGAAAGGATGTTGGGGTAGGACGCTTTCCTGACACTGCTCGAATTCTGGAAACCTTTGCGCTCATCACAGATCCAGTTCGAGATTTAAAGGATGTAAAAGTTCTGGTCACCGCCGGCGGTACACGTGAGATGATCGATCCCATTCGATTTATCGGTAATCAATCTTCAGGTCGACAAGGGTACGCATTGGCACAGGCAGCGCTAAGACGCGGCGCTGAAGTGACGCTGATTCTTGCCAATAGCGCTCTCCCAGATCTAGTGGGTGCTACAACGATCAGAGTTCAGTCAGCCGATGAGATGTTCACACAAGTAAGTGATTGCTTTGATTCTTGTGATCTCATAGCAATGAGTGCTGCAGTTGCAGATGCGAAACCATCGCACTTTAGCTCCGAAAAAATTAAGAAGGGATCATTAACATCAATTGATCTCGCTCCGAATAAGGATATTATTGCAACCGTTGGCGAGAGAAAAACTACTCAAGTCGTTGTCGCATTCGCTGCTGAGACGACTCTCGACATTGAGGAAGGTGAGAGGAAGCTTCGCGCCAAAGGTGCTGACATTCTCTTTCTTAATGATGTTACTGGCAGTGAAATTTTTGGTTCAGAACAGACCCAGGGAGTGATCTTGACCTCAATCGGTGCAGATTCCATCTCTCGAGAGGTTGTAGAACGGGTATCGAAGGACACGCTCGCCGATCTTCTTCTAGATCAGGCCTTAAGTAAGTTAGGTTAGGACAATGTCAAAACGCCTCTTCACATCAGAATCAGTAACCGAAGGCCATCCAGATAAGATCGCAGATCAAATCTCAGATGCCATTCTCGACTCGCTTCTAGCCCAAGATTCAAAGAGCCGAGTAGCGGTGGAGACGTTGATTACAACCGGTCAAGTTCACGTTGCAGGAGAAGTGACCACAAATGGTTACGCAGATGTCATGGGAATCATCCGTGACACCGTTATCGGTATCGGTTATGACTCAAGCGAAAAAGGTTTTGACGGCAATAGTTGCGGTGTCTCAATTTCCATTGGTCAGCAATCTCAAGATATTGCACAAGGAGTAAACGATGCCTTCGAGCATCGAGTCGACTCAGCGGTTGACCCGTTAGATTTGCAGGGCGCTGGAGACCAAGGTCTCATGTTCGGTTATGCGTGTGACGATACAAAAGAGTTCATGCCGCTTCCTATCTATCTCGCTCACCAATTAGCGCAGCAGTTGACTGCAGTGCGCAAGAGTGGAGCGCTCGGTTATCTTCGCCCTGATGGCAAGACTCAGGTCACAATCGAGTACAACGGTGATAAAGCTGTTGCGATTGATACCGTTGTTATCTCAAGCCAACACTCCGAAGATGTCGATGTCGTTAAGAAGTTAACCCCAGAAATCATTGAACATGTTATTAAGCCCGTCCTGTCGAAGATTGATCTTCCTCAGAAAGATTTGCGAACACTGATCAATCCAACGGGTCGTTTCGTGATCGGTGGACCAATGGGTGATGCGGGATTGACCGGTCGCAAAATTATCGTTGATACCTACGGTGGCATGGCTCGCCACGGTGGCGGAGCATTTAGCGGTAAAGATCCATCAAAGGTGGATCGCTCAGCCGCATACGCGATGAGATGGGTAGCTAAGAACGTCGTGGCTGCTGGTCTTGCACGTCGCTGCGAAGTTCAGGTTGCTTATGCAATAGGTAAAGCCCACCCTGTTGGTGTTTTTGTTGAAACATTTGGAACAGAGACAGTGGATATCGCAAAGATTCAAGCAGCAGTTGTCTCTGTCTTTGATCTCAGACCGGCAGCGATCATCGCAGACCTCAATTTATTGCGTCCGATCTATTCCAAGACAGCAGCGTATGGACACTTCGGTCGTGAACTTCCAGATTTCACGTGGGAGGCGACCAATCGAGTGGACGCACTCCGCGCGGCTATTTAATTCCTCCACTTCACAATGAAATCCGCACCCCTGCGGCTTAAAGTTCAGAAAGTCGCGCGCGGAAAGTTTGATGCAGCAGAAAACCTTCCTGTCGCCACGGTCTTAGTTGATACTGGCGTTCCCCATCTTGATGAGGTCTATGACTACTTAGTTCCAGACTTTCTAGATGACGAGCTGCGCACTGGGGTAAAGGTAAGCGTGAACTTCTCTGGTCGAAATGTAGATGGGTACATTCTTTCAAGGTCAGAGTCATCGGCGGTAGGTAATCTCAAGTTCATAGAGAAAGTGCTTTCACCAATCCCACTTCTCACTCCAGATACCCGCGCACTTATTTCGGCAGTATCAAAGAGATGGGCGAGTACATCATTCGATATTCTCGCCAGCGCCATCCCTGCTCGGGTAGTAAACGTAGAGAAAGCTTTTCAATCGTTGGATCATCCCTCCGCTCTCACCGAATCCACAACCGTACCAACGCAGTCGTTCTATCTCTTTACCCCGGGTGAAGATCCATTTACCGTGATGGGGGATTGGGTGAGGAAAAGGAGCGCACTAGGAGGAGTCCTTGTCGTCTTACCTGAGGCGCGTGAAGTCGCTCTTCTGAGCGAAAAACTCAAGACGATGGCTCTGAATTTTTCTGTATTGGACGGCTCGTTGACTCGGACAGAGCGGTACTCAAATTTTCTTGATGTAGCCAGTGGAAATGTTCAGATTGTAATTGGATCCCGAAGTGCAATCTTTGCGCCAGTGAATAACTTGAAGACACTCATCGTTTTTCGCGAAGGTTCGCAGTCTCATTATGAAGTGAGAACACCTGGTTGGAATACTCGTGATGTTGCGATCATCAGATCACAGATGGGCTCGATAGACCTCACCTTTGCCGGATTTTCACCGTCATCAGAGGTCGCGCATCTGATAGATCGAGGTGACGTTCTTCTCAAAGGTCAATCGGCTAGCGTTGATGCGACCTCCTTCACGGCACATTATGGGGAATTGTTGCCAGACCGTATTTTTGCACCGATCAGAAAAGCGTTGGAGAAGGGTTCGGTCCTCTTTCTTGTCTCTCGTAAGGGATACTCAACTGCAATTTCTTGCAAATCATGTCGCAATATTGCAATCTGTGATTGCGGTGGACGCATCTCCTTTGATGGCCCAGAAAAGGGATATCGCTGCTCTCTCTGTGACAAGAAGGCGACCACCTGGAGTTGTCGATGGTGCAAGAAAGATCAACCAGTTCTCCTCGGAAGAGGCAACCAAAGATTCGCGCAGGAGATAGGGCGAGCATTTCCGGGGTTTCCAGTATTGATATCCGATGCGAACTCTCCATTAGATGAGGTCTCAGAAGAGCGTTCACTCGTTCTTGCGACGGCGGGAATGGCACCTGTTACCAAGAATGGTTATCAGGCGGTGGTGATCCTAGAAGGTGATGCACTCTTCGCTCAGCTAGATCTTCGTGCGCATGAGAGGGCTCGTGAAGCGATCATGCAATCTGTTGCGCTACTTGCGAAGAAAGGCAAAGCGCTCTTGGTGATCGATAGTGCACACCCGATTATTGC
>WLHB01000050.1 GCA_009702965.1 Actinomycetota bacterium
CTCGGTGCATCAGGGGCGGCCAGCCAAGCGCTCAATGGTGTTCAGCTTCCATTACTTGGCTTACTTATTGGCGCGCCGATCGCTGTTATTACAGGATCACAGACTGGCTACTTCATTGGCCATAAATATGGGAAAAAATTATTTGATCGCCCCAATAGCCGAATCTTTAACCAAGCAAAGGTCGAAGCGACACAGAAGTGGTTACTTAGATATGGGCTTGGCAAAGCGCTCTTTCTCGCTCGCTTCACACCCTTTGTGCGCACACTGATTAATCCTATGTGCGGAATCATCGGGATTCCTCGAAAGAAGTTTTTCTTCTGGAATAGCGTGAGTGCGATTATCTGGGCTGATGGAATTATCTTGGCTGGTTACTTCTTGGGTGAATCGGTAAAAGATTCACTAGAAACATATCTCTTGCCGATCACATTGCTTGTTTTACTGATTACGACGCTGCCAGTTATCTTCGAACTCTTTCGCGAATGGCGAACAAAGAAAGAATGGTCTTAAAGATCTAGATCAGCTAAAGAAAATGCAGTGCGGTAATCAAGTCCTGCTGCCTCGATTGCATCCTTTGCACCGCGTTCAACAATAACTGCAACACCTACAACAATCGCACCTGCTTCCTTCAGCGCTTCAACCGCTGTTAAAACTGAGCCACCTGTTGTCGATGTATCTTCAACGGCTAGAACACGTCTTCCCTTTACATCTGGACCTTCAATGCGACGCTGTAATCCATGGGCTTTCTCTGCCTTGCGAACAACAAATGAATCAAGTGCGCGTCCCTGACTTGCAGCAACGTGCATCATCGCTGTTGCGACAGGATCGGCACCGAGTGTTAAACCACCCACTGCATCAAAATCTAAATCTTTAGTGAGATCAAGCATTACCTGACCGACAAGTGGAGCCGCGATGTGATCGAGTGTGATGCGTCGTAGATCAACGTAGTAATCAGCCTCTTTACCTGAAGAGAGAATGACTTTTCCGTGAACAACAGCCTTATTTTTGATCTCTTCTCGGAGAAGTTCATGTGAGTTCATGGGTAAACCTTACATCGTCATTGATGAGCACTTACATTGGCACCATGGATATGCAGCGGCTGGAGACGGCTCGTTTATTTCACCGCTTTGGTTACGGGCCTAAGCCAGGTGAATTCCGTAGCGCACTTAATCAAGGTCTCACCGCAACTCGGCAAAATGTTTTAAAGATAGATGCGCAAACGATCGTGGCACCAGAATTCACCGATCCCGGCCCACGTCCTGCACCCAATAGCCCTGACATTGTTGAGTACTCGCGTTCGTTGCGTTACCAAAACCAACTTTTACTTCTTTGGTGGTTGGATCAAATGGTTGTAACCGCTAACCCGCTCAATGAAAAGATGACTTGGTTCTGGCATGGTCACTGGGCGACATCACTCGGAAAAGTGAGATACCCGCTTCCGATGTATAACCAGAATGTGACTTTGAGAAAATATGCACTTGGTAACTTTGCAGAATTTGCGCAGGCAATGTTCTTAGATGGGGCGTTGCAGTTGTGGCTAGATGGCGGAGAGAACACAGTAAAAGCTCCCAATGAAAATCTATCAAGAGAGATCATGGAGTTATTTATTCTTGGTGTAAATCGCTACTCAGAAAACGATGTTAAAGAGTTAGCCCGCTCTTTTACAGGTTATCGAGTGTCACGAACCTCGGGTGTGATGAGCACTGCCTCTCGTCTGAGAGATAATGGCTCTGTCACGGTACTTGGAAAATCTGGTGCGATGTCGCCTCAAGAAGTAATCGCGCATCTTGTTGCACAAGATAGTTGTCAGAGATTCATTCCTGAGAGAGTTTGGTATAGGTTTATCTCATCGGCTAACCCTTTGCCAGAGAACCATTCCACGATTTCTGCCTTTGCAACACGAGATATTAAAACCTTAGTGACAACGCTGATTAATGATCCTGCTCTTTCTAGTATTGATAACTCAATTGTTAAATCTCCAGTCGAATGGTTTGTTGCCGTCTGTCGGGCACTTAACCTCGCGCCTTCGCAACTTCCTTCATTTACAAAGCTCTACGGTTATCTTGAAAAGTTATCGCAGCTTCCCTTTCAACCACCAAACGTTGGTGGTTGGCCCACAGATCAGGCGTGGCTCAGCTCAGCGAGCGCTCAGTACAGGCTTGCCTTTGCGACATGGCTCGCTTCACTTGCAAATCTCTCTGAATTAGCTGCCGTTGCGCCTAATAACCGAGTTGAGTATCTATTGGATTGGTTGGGAATTGTGGAGTGGAGTGCTCGCACAGATTCTGCGCTTCGTGCTGTCCGCGATAACCCCCAAAGACTTCTTACCCTCGCAATCTGTAGTCCTGAATACGTGGTGAGCGCATGATCGAAAAACCAGTTTTCTCTCATGAACAATTGGGAATGAGCGTCTTTACACGACGACAATTCCTTAAATTCTCTGGAGTGGCAGCCACTAGCGCAACAATTCTTTCCGTTGATGATGTTGCTCATGCGGCCACAACACGTCCGCTTCCACTTGGTACACCGATTCTTGTTGTGCTCTCTCTTTACGGTGGAAATGATGGGCTCAACACTGTTATTCCATTTAAAGATTCAATCTATTACGCATCACGACCTGGCATCACATATAAACCTGAAACCCTGTTTCCGCTCTCTGATGATCTCGCACTCAATCCATCAATGTCTGGAATAAAATCGTTGTGGGATACACAAAAAGTTGCAATTGTTCGTGGGGTTGGTTATCCAAAACCTGACCGTTCACACTTTTCTTCTATGGCGATTTGGCAATCTGGCTCTTCGCAATCCAGTCGTGACACAGGTTGGCTCGGTCGTTGGCTTGATACCCAACCGTTAGATCCGATGTCAGCAATTAGTTTGGGTAGCATCCTTCCTCCAATGTTGGTTGGAAAGAAGCAGAGCGGTTCTGCTTTGCCTCTTGGTGGGTTGAATGTTCCGAGCGGTGTGATCGGTGCAGCGTGCGCGCGTTTGTCTGCCCCGTCACCCACTGATAATTCGTTGATGGCGGCGGCAGCAACCTCAATGCGTAATTTATTTAGTGTTTCATCAAATGTGACACCTATCCTTGCAAAACCTGCTCCTGTTGCACAAGATCTTCCTGCCATTGATGGCGGAAATGCTGGTGGTGATACAAACTTGGCACAACAACTCAATGTTGTTGCAAAACTTATTGCCGCAGGAGCTCCAACTAAGGTCTGGTCTGTTTCATTAGGTGGCTTTGATACTCACGCCAATGAAGCAAATGCACAATCACTTCTCTTAGGAGCTGTCTCAACAAGTGTGACAACCTTCCTGAGTCAATTAAAGGCATCGGGTCGCTCGAAAGATGTCACTGTGCTTATTTACAGCGAGTTCGGTCGCCGTGTAAAAGCTAATGGTTCAGAAGGCACTGACCATGGAACTGCAGGGCCAGTATTTCTTGTGGGCGACCGTGTTCAAGGTGGCTTCTATGGGGATCAACCATCACTTACTCAACTTGTTGATGGCGATTTAGCAGTAACAACTGACTTTAGAGATATCTATGCAACGATTTTGGAAAAAGTATTAATGACCCCTGCTGAGAAAGTACTAGGGGTATGGAAGGGTCGTACCAACGCAATAAAGAGTTAACTCTCTTCTTTATAGATAATTACTTCCGATTTTCTACGTATCGCCAGAGATTTTGGTGGGTTCTCAGAAATCAGCGCATCAACTTCAATGCGCAACTTAGCGACCTCAATTGCCATATTTGCCATCGCAGATTCGAGTTCGATGATTCGCTTGATGCCAGCATGGTTAATTCCTTCACCGATAAGACGTTGAATGGTGCGAAGGGATGCGATATCCCGCAACGAATATCTACGGTTGCGACCAACGGTACGAGAGGGAGAAACTAAACCTAAACGATCGTACTGGCGAAGTGTTTGTGGGTGAAGCCCTGAAAGTTCTGCTGCCACAGAGATGACATAGAGTCCTGCCGCCTCATCAATCTCTTCCCGCTTTTCTTCGCTCATGAGCTTGCCTTCGCTCTGAATTCAAGACGTACATCATGGCTTGCTGTTGCCTCTGCAAATTTCTTTAGCGCATCACTTGCAGCGCCTTCAATCTTCTGTGGTACTTGCACATCAATTGTTGCCAACAAATCACCGACGACAGAACCTTTTTTAATTCCGCGACCTTTAACGCGAAGTGTGCGTCCATTAGGAGTTCCCGGTGCTAAACGAACAGTTACTTCTTCACCATCGAGTGTGGGTACTTTTATATCTGCGCCAAGTGTTGCCTCAACAAATGTGACGGGAAGAGTGAGAAGTAAGTTCTCAGCCTTTCGAGAAAAAACTGAATGTGGTTTAACGTGAAGCTGAATAAAGAGGTCGCCCGGACCAGCTTCACCCGGTGCACCTTTTCCTTTTACGCGAATCTTTGCCCCATCGTTAACGCCGGTAGGAACGCGCGCGCTAATCTTCTGTGGCTTTCCACCATCTGTAGAGAGTGTGAGTTCTAGTGTTGTGCCAAAGACTGATTCTTTAAATGTGATTGTTGCTTCGGTCTGCAGGTCTTGTCCTTTACGTGGTCCACGTCGTATTCCACCCCCACCAAATAAATTAGCGAAGATGTCATTTGATGATCCGCCGGCAAAGAGATCAGAGAAATCACCACCGCCACCATGGCCACCCATAGGTGCGCGGAATCCTCCACGCTCAAAGAGTGAGCGGGCTTCGTCGTATTCAGCGCGTTTTCTTGAATCAGAGAGGATGTCGTAAGCCTCAGAGACCGCCTTAAATTTCTCTTCTAGAGCGCTATCGCCCTTTGTTTTATCAGGGTGTAGCTCGCGCGCCAAAGAACGGTACTTCTTCTTGATTTCATCAG
>WLHB01000051.1 GCA_009702965.1 Actinomycetota bacterium
ACTTCTGAAACTCCAGCGGAAGCATCTGCTGAGTAATTAACTTAATGAAGAAGGCCCTACACGTTGATCGTGTGGGGCTTTCTTCATTCCAGAACGTCAGAGGTAGGCTCCACTTATGAAGGTAATCGCGCTCACCGGCGGAATTGGTGCAGGTAAATCGACTGTTGCGCAGTTCTGTAGCGAACTTGGCGCAAACGTGATCGATGCCGACCATCTTGCTCGAATCGCGATCGAGCGCGGCAGCGAAGGTTTTGACGAAGTTATCGCGCGCTTTGGAGAAAAGATTCTCGCAAACGGAGATATCAACCGCAAAGCACTGGCAGAGATAGTTTTCGCAGACGCTTCAGCAAAGAGAGACCTCGAAGGAATCATTCATCCTCGCGTGCAGAAACTATTCGCTCAAGCGCTCCTCGATAATGACCCTGCAATAAATTTAATCTATGAGATACCTCTTCTAGTTGAAACTAATGCGGCAAGTAAATTTGATTTTATTGTCACCGTCGAAGCCGAAGAGGAGTTGCGGATCGAGCGTCTGCTCTCGCGAGGAATGTTCATTACCGATATCAAGGCTCGCTTGGCTAACCAAGTGCCATCTCAATCTCGCATAGATATCGCTGACGCAGTCATCGTCAATGATGGAGATGAAGATCATCTCCTGCGTCAGGTGGAGAATCTCTGGGAGGGTCCAATTGCTGACCTCTCATCAGAGCGATCCCGCTAGTAGGCTAACTGCGTGTCCAATACTGGCGATCTAACCCGTAACGATTCTCCTTTTCAGGTGATCTCTGATTATGTGCCTGCCGGTGATCAGCCTCAAGCGATTGAAGAGATCGCACGACGACTCAACGCTGGCGAAAAGGATGTTGTACTTCTTGGCGCAACCGGAACAGGAAAGTCTGCGACCACGGCATGGTTGGTGGAACGATTGCAACGTCCAACGTTGGTCTTAGCGCCGAATAAAACTTTAGCTGCTCAGCTGGCAAACGAATTTCGAGAACTACTGCCTAATAATGCAGTCGAATACTTCGTCTCTTACTACGACTATTACCAGCCAGAGGCATATGTACCTCAGACCGATACCTTCATCGAGAAGGATTCAAGCGTCAACGATGAGGTAGAACGACTCCGACATTCTGCGACAAACGCTCTACTCACGAGGCGAGATGTGATCGTGGTTGCAACAGTTTCTTGTATCTATGGTCTTGGAACGCCTCAGGAATATATCGACAGAATGATTCATATCAAGGTGGGGGATGAGATCGAACGGAATGCTCTCCTTCGCAAATTCGTTGATGTTCAGTACAAGCGTAACGACATCGCTTTTGAGCGTGGAACATTCCGCGTACGAGGTGACACCATCGAGATTATCCCGATGTATGAAGAACTTGCGATCCGTATCGAGATGTTTGGTGATGAGATCGAGAAAATCATGACCCTGCACCCCCTGACTGGTGAAATCCTTCGTGATGAAGATCAGGTGCATATCTTTCCTGCCACACACTATGCGGCTAGTCCAGAGACAATGAAGCGGGCTATCGGAGATATTCAAGATGAGCTTCAGATTCAACTCAATACCTTTGAAAAACAAGGAAAGCTCCTAGAGGCGCAGCGTCTTCGCATGCGCACAACCTTTGATATCGAAATGATGGAGCAGCTAGGTTTCTGTTCAGGAATTGAGAACTACTCGCGCCACCTTGATGATCGAATCCCTGGCTCTGCCCCGCACTGCCTCTTGGATTACTTCCCAGATGATTTCCTCGTTGTCATTGATGAAAGTCACGTGACCGTTCCGCAAATCGGTGCAATGTACGAGGGTGATGCATCTAGAAAACGCACACTAGTTGAACATGGATTCCGTTTGCCAAGCGCTCTCGATAACCGTCCACTTAAGTGGCCAGAGTTCCTTGAACGCGTAGGACAGACGCTCTATCTCTCGGCAACGCCCGGCAAGTATGAGATGGAAAAGGTTGGGGGAGATGTCGTCGAACAAGTAATTCGTCCTACCGGATTGGTTGACCCGGCAATTATCATCAAACCGATCAAGGGCCAGATTGATGACTTGCTGGAAGAGATAAACATTCGTGCGGCGAAAAATGAAAGAGTTCTGGTTACAACTCTTACTAAAAAGATGTCCGAAGACCTCACCGATTATCTGCAGGAGCGTGGTGTTCGAGTGCGCTATCTCCACTCAGAAGTAGATACGCTACGACGAGTCGAATTACTTCGTGAATTGCGGATGGGCGACTACGACGTATTGATCGGAATTAACCTTCTTCGAGAAGGTCTCGATTTACCTGAAGTATCACTTGTCTCAATCCTTGATGCGGATAAAGAAGGTTTTCTGCGATCTGCAACATCGTTGATTCAGACTATTGGCCGAGCAGCACGAAACGTTTCAGGTGAAGTACATATGTATGCCGATAACATCACGCGCTCTATGGCACTTGCAATTGATGAGACCAATCGACGTCGGGCAAAGCAAGTCGCGTACAACCTTGAACGAGGGGTGGATCCGCAGCCACTTCGTAAGAAAATTGCAGATATAACAGACCTCATTAATCGTGAGAGCGAGGATACAACTGACCTTCTTGCGAGCGAGAAGGGATCAGGCAAAGGCAGTGCGGGGGCACTTTCGGTCGGACTTAATGCAAAGGGAGTTATCTCTCTACCGCGCACAGACTTAGTTGCCTTGATAGGCTCCCTCACTGATCAGATGAGAAGTGCTGCGGGAGATCTTCAATTTGAAGTGGCGGCAAAACTTCGCGATGAGATTCGTATATTAAAGAAAGAACTTCGTTCAATGGAAGAGGCGGGTGTGTAAGTGACTATTGAGAAGCTCGTTGTTCGTGGTGCGCGCGAACACAATCTCAAGGATGTCTCACTCGATCTTCCGCGCGATGCGCTCATTGTCTTTACCGGCCTCTCTGGCTCTGGAAAATCGAGTCTCGCCTTCGACACAATATTTGCCGAGGGTCAGCGTCGTTATGTCGAATCACTTTCTGCCTATGCCAGACAATTTCTCGGTCAGATGGATAAACCAGATGTTGATTTTATCGAAGGTCTTTCGCCAGCAGTATCTATCGATCAGAAATCTACCAATCGAAACCCACGTTCAACTGTAGGAACAATTACTGAAGTTTATGACTACTTGCGCCTTCTCTTCGCTCGAGCAGGCAGACCACACTGTCCTAATTGCTCGAAACCGATCTCAAGGCAGAGTCCGCAGCATATCGTTGATCAGATTCTTGAACTTCCTCCAACAACAAAGTTCCAAGTTCTTGCACCGGTTGTACGCGAACGTAAAGGGGAGTTTGTCGATCTCTTTACCGATCTCGTAAAGCAGGGCTACTCACGCGCAATCGTTGATGGAGAAGCAATCTCACTCTCTGAGCCACCAAAATTGAAGAAACAAGAGAAACATACGATTGAAGTGGTTATTGATCGACTTACAGCGAAGGCGGAATCAAAGTCACGTCTAACTGACTCTATTGAGACAGCGTTGCGACTATCCAGCGGAATCGTTCTTCTCGATTTTGTCGATGCGAAGGCTGGCCAAGAAAAGATTCACACATATAGCGAACACCTTGCCTGTCATGATTGCAATCTTTCTTTTGAAGAACTTGAACCACGCTCTTTCTCATTCAACTCACCCTTTGGAGCATGTCCTGACTGTTCTGGAATAGGAACAAAACTTGAGGTGGATGAAGAGCTCGTCATTCCTGATGATGGACTGAGCATTAACGAGGGTGCGATTGCACCTTGGGCTGGTGGACAGTCTGCTGATTACTTCCTGCGCTTACTTGAAGCGCTAGGCAAGGATGTGAAGTTCTCTCTTGATATCCCCTGGAAGAAGATCTCGGTAAAGGCGCAAGATGCAATCTTGAACGGCTACGAGTACGAAATTAAGATGCGCTACAAAGGTCGTTATGGCGCGCGTAACTACAGCACAGGCTTTGAAGGAGTTATTCCTTTTATTCACCGTCGACATAGCGAGACAGATAGTGATTACAGCCGAGATAAGTACGAGGCATATATGCGCCAAATACCTTGCGCAACCTGTAAAGGGGCACGCCTCAAGCCTGAGGTTTTATCGGTAACTATCGGCGAGAAGAGCATCGCTCAAGTCTGTGAACTTTCAATCGATCAGTGTGCAGTTTTTTTAAAGCAGGTGAGCCTTTCAAAGCGTGAGGCCCAGATTGCAGAGCGTGTTCTCAAAGAAGTAAACGCTCGCCTCGGGTTTTTGCTTGATGTTGGCCTTGACTATCTTTCACTCGATCGACCAGCCGGAACACTTTCTGGGGGAGAGGCTCAGCGAATTCGTCTTGCTACCCAGATCGGTTCTGGACTTGTGGGAGTTCTCTATGTACTTGATGAACCGAGCATTGGTCTCCATCAGCGTGATAACCGACGACTCATCGAAACTCTCACACGACTTCGAGATCTTGGAAACACACTCATCGTTGTTGAACATGATGAAGAGACAATCCGTACCGCAGATTGGGTCGTCGATATCGGACCTGGCGCTGGCGAGCACGGTGGCAAAGTTGTGGTCTCTGGTTCCTATGAAGATCTCATCGCATCGAAAGAGTCGATTACGGGTGCTTATCTCTCCGGACGTCGCGCCATTGAGATTCCAAAGAGCCGTAGGAAGATAGATCCAAAGCGCCAGATCGTTATTAAGGGTGCGAAGGAGAACAACCTCAAAGATGTTGAGGTCTCAATACCGCTTGGAACTTTTGTCGCAGTCAC
>WLHB01000052.1 GCA_009702965.1 Actinomycetota bacterium
ATCGGTAACCAGGACGGCGATCTCAACGAGGACATCCTTTTCAAGGGAGAGGCCCGTCATCTCGCAATCGATCCAGATTAGATGGGGGAGCTCGGTAGCCATGTCGCGCAGTTTAGGGGGTTAGCGCTCATGAGCGTGAATTCAGCACGCGTTCACCTCCTGTTAACCAACTATCCGCATTAATTCTTCGAAGGCGATGCAGGATGAGCGCCATGAGCAGCGCGGTCGAGCAAGTGACTCCAAGAGAGATCACCACCGAACCGCGACGATCCGATCGAGTCTTCCGTGGAATTGTTACAGCCGGTGGATTCTCCTCACTCTTGATTCTGGGATTGATTACAGCATTCTTGGGTTATCGCGGCTTCGAAGTGATTCTCGAAGAAGGTTTTGGTTTTATCACCAACTCTGATTGGTCAATTACGACAGATGAAGCAGGAAACGTTGTCGAAAGTAATTTCGGATTGGCAGCAATGTTGGTGGGCACAATTTTATGTGCCTTCATCGCAGTCATCATCGCCGTACCGATCTCTGTCTTCTCAGCTCTCTTCCTAAATTTCTACGCACCGAATTGGTTAAAGAGAATTCTGATCGCCATTATCGATTTGATGGCAGCATTCCCATCGATTCTCTTTGGTATCTGGGGATTCCTTGTATTGATGCCGAGCGTTGAGTACTGGGCAAAGCTAATCAATAAGTATCTTGGATTTATCCCGCTCTTTGAGGTTAAGCCTTACTTTGTTACGCGCTCGCCTTTTGTGGCAGGTGTTGTGCTTGCGATCATGATTATTCCGATCATTACATCGGTCTCTCGTGAGGTCTTTGCTCAGGCACCGCTTGACCGCATTCAGGCTGCATATGCACTTGGCGCAACGCGTTGGGCGATGATTAAGGCAGTTGTTATTCCACATGGACGAAGCGGTGTCATCGGTGGAGCAATGCTCGGTCTAGGCCGTGCAATGGGTGAAACAGTTGCAGTGTTTACCGTTCTCAACATCGTATTTCAGGTCAACTGGCATGTTCTATTGGGTGCCGGCGGAAACGTCGCCTCGCTCATCATTCTCAAATTTGGTGATGCGAGCCCTTATGAGATCAAGGCTCTCATGGCCGCCGGTCTTGTGCTCTTCGTTATGACCCTCGGCGTTAATGCATTGGCTGACTTCATCGTGAAGCGAACAGGAAAATCTGGGCGATGACAACGATTCCTACACCGAGAAAGCCGTGGGCGGCAACGCCAAAAGATCGTGTTCGTGATCTTGCAATTTTAATTGGAGCCCTTGTCTTCACATATTACTTTGTAGAAATAACACCGATGAATGGCAAGCTCGCCTACTTCTCAATCTTCTTCCTTGTTTATGCGACTTTCTCTGGAACTTACCAAGGAATCAAACGTGGCAGCGCAGCAGCCAAGGATGCGATCGTAAATAGCATTGTCGTCGTCGGTGCCGTTGCAACTTTAATTCCGATCGGCAGCATCCTGGCAACAGTAATCTCTAAGGGTTACAAAGGTATTTCCTTCAATCTCTTTACGACAGATATGTCGATGGCCACACCCACTGATCCACTTACAAATGGTGGAATTCTCCATGCGATTAGCGGAACCTTGATTATGGTTTTGATCGCCTTGATTATCAGCGTTCCACTTGGAATCTTGACTGCCCTTTACATGACTGAAATCAAGGGGCGCTTCATGCGTCCAATCAAATTCCTTGTACAGGCGATGTCAGGTGTTCCGTCCGTGGTGGCCGGACTCTTTATCCTCTCGGCGATCCTTTATCCGATTACCAAATCATTCTCTGGATTTATGGGAGCACTCGCCCTATCGATTTTGATGATTCCAACGATTGCTCGCACATCAGAAGAAGTTCTCTTACTTATTCCTTCCGATCTTCGTGAAGCTGGCGTTGCTCTTGGTGGAACACAATGGCGCACCGTTGCCATGATTGTGCTTCCAGCAGCGCGAAGCGGTCTTATTACAGCGATGATTCTTGGTGTTGCTCGTATCGCGGGAGAGACAGCTCCACTGCTTCTCCTTACAGGCGGTGGCGACAAGGTCAATGGCAATCCATTCTCTGGTCCATTTGGCTCTTTGCCGTATTACATCTGGAAATCATTTAACTCTGGCTCAGAAGAAGCGATCACTCGCGCTTGGGCCGGCCTTCTAGTATTGATCGTAATCATTCTGATTCTCTTTATCTCTGCACGTTCGCTCAGTTCACGAAAGGTTAAGCGATGACATCAGCCGAAATGCTCACACCGGAGAACCCAAAGGTTCTGGGTACCGGTCTTGAAGCTCGTGGAGTGCACGCCTGGTTTGGCAAGAACCATGTCCTTTCCGACATCAACCTCAACTTTGCAGCGGGCACAGTAACAGCGCTCATTGGTCCATCCGGATGCGGTAAGTCAACATTTATTCGCACAATTAACCGAATGCACGAATTTATCCCAACGGCTGCAATGGCAGGCGAAGTTTTTCTTGATGGTAAAGATGTTTACGCATCAGGTACAGATGTCACCAAGATTCGCCTCAAGATCGGCATGGTTTTCCAGAAGCCAAACCCTTTCCCATCAATGACTATCGGAGAGAACGTTCTTTCAGGTCTTAAATTGGCTCAGTTGAAAGTTCCAAATAAGGATGATCTTCTTGAAGAATGCTTGACTCGTGCAGGGTTGTGGAAAGAGGTCAAGGATCGCTTAAGCGCTCATGGCGGATCACTTTCGGGTGGTCAGCAACAGCGTCTATGCATTGCCCGCTCCTTGGCTGTAGCTCCTCAAGTTCTTCTTATGGATGAGCCATGTTCGGCCCTTGATCCGGGTTCGACCTTACGTATTGAAGAGACGATTCGCGAACTCTCAGATTCGATGACGATTGTCATCGTGACCCACAACATGCAGCAGGCGGCTCGAGTCTCGGATTACACAGCGTTCTTCTTATCCGATGGGGGACCTGGTGAAATGATCGAAACTGCCCCAACAAGTGAGATCTTTTCCCGCCCAAAGGATAAGCGGACAGAGGATTACGTGACAGGACGCTTCGGTTAGAAAGCACCAATTGTTCACCTAATTGTTTACCTACGTTATCCAGTAAAAGGTGGACGATTAACCCCGATTCAATACCTTCTCCTTGTTAGGTACCAAACCTAACTCGAATCCTAAAGGGGAAATAATGAGAGTTTCAAAGTTCGCGAAAGTTGCATCAGTTGCACTCGCGTTCGGCCTATTTGCTTCAACTCCAGCACACGCTGTAGATCTACAAGGTTCAGGCGCATCTTTCCCAGCGCTTCTTATCGAAGCATGTAAGGCTCCATTTGCAAGCGCAACAGATCACTCATTCACATATGCCTCATCCGGCTCAGGAACAGGCCAAGCGAATTCAGATAAAGCAATCGGTGACTTTTGGATGTCAGATGGCCCTTACACCGCATCAACAAAGCGAGCATCACTCATCCACGTTCCACTAGTGGCTGCGCCAATTGCAATTCTCCATAACCTTCCTTCAAAGGCGCCATTACAGCTATCTGCGTCAACAGTCGCTGGAATCTTTTCAGGCAAAATTACACGTTGGAATGACCCAGCGATCGTCGCAGACAACAATCGCTCAGTAACTAATGTTGTTTACCGTAAGGATAAGAATGGCAATCTAGTCAAGAATGCCAAGGGTGACCCAATTGTTCTTCGCACAACAACAAAAAAGAGTTTCTACACACTTCCAAACCAGAAGATCAGCGTTGTATATCGTTCAGATTCTTCAGGCACAACTGAGAACTTCACAGCTTATCTTTCAAAGAGCGCACCGGCTGTCTGGACTAAAGCAAAGAATAAAGTTTTCAAGGATTCATTCCCTGGAAACATCAACGATATGTCAAACCTTGGCCGCGTAGTTGGTGCATCATCTTCAAATGGTGTCTCACAGCTTGCCGGTAAGACTCCGTACTCAATCACTTATGCTGAAGTAAATTACGCAACAGCAAATAAGCTCAAGATTGCAAACCTCATCAACCCTGCAGGTTCATCAGTTGCTCCAGATTCACTCGGTGTGAGTGCCTTCTTGGCATCAGCTTCACAGGATGCAAATGGTTGGTTGACCTACGACTATGACACCAAGGAGAAGGGTGCATATCCACTCGGCATCGTCTCTTACATGCTTGCAGATACAAAGTATCCAGATAAGTCAAAGGCTGCCGCAGTGAAAGAGTTTGCAACCTTCATTCTCTCTCCTAAGTGCTCACAGCAGGCAGGTGAAGAACTTGGATTCTCTGTCATTGATGGAGAGTTGCTGAAGAAGTCACTTTCTCAGGTGGCAAAGATCGGCTAAAGAATTCTCACTCTCGAGAATAGAGGGAGCGACCAGGCCTTAAGGCTTGGTCGCTCTTTCTTTTGCGATCCATTACTCGGCCAGATATCTATGTGCGCCTGGCAGGAATCGAACCTGCGACAACCCGCTTAGAAGGCGGGTGCTCTATCCGACTGAGCTACAGGCGCCTGCAGGTGTCGTCTGATTACTATTCTAACGGCTCAACTATTAAGGTGCGTCTATGGCTGAATTCATTTACACA
>WLHB01000053.1 GCA_009702965.1 Actinomycetota bacterium
GTTGCGCAAGAACTGGGCTTATCGTGTTGATCAGATGTCCACCACGCACCCAATCGCCACTGATATGGAAGATCTCGATGCAGTACGCACCAACTTCGACGGTATTTCGTACGCCAAGGGTGCATCTGTCTTGCAACAACTCGTTGCACACGTCGGTCGCGATAACTTTATTAAGGGCCTTCGCCTTTACTTTGCAAAGCATGCCTTTGGAAATACGACCCTGAAAGATCTAATCGACCAGCTCGAGGCTGCATCAGGCCGCGATCTCACACCATGGGTTTCAACCTGGCTTCGTACTGCAGGTGTAAACACACTTCGCCCAATCATTGAAATTGATGGTGCAAATTACAAGTCGATCTCAATTAAGCAAGAAGTGCCAACCATGCCAGTGGGGTCAAAAGAACTTCGTCCACACCGTTTACATGTTGGTCTCTTTGATATCTCAGGTGACAAGTTAACGCGTCGTACTAGCGTTGAACTCGATGTTACTGGTGCGTTAACTGACGTATCGGCTCTTGCAGGTGAGAAGGTCGCAGACCTTGTACTCATCAATGATAAAGATCAGACATATGCAAAATTGCGTTTTGATGACCGCTCAATTGCAACCATGAAGAGCCACTTAGGTGGCCTTGATGACTCACTTGCTCGTGGGCTTATCTGGGCATCGCTCTGGGATTCATGCCGCGATGGCGAACTCTCTGCAACTGATTATGTGACTATCGCACTCAATGCTCTCAAGAGTGAGTCAGATATCTCTATCGTCTCTGCCACCTTGATGCAGATCGATACCGCAATCTGGGCTTATGCCAACCCTGCAAAGCGCGATGCGCTACGCGGACAGGTTGCACAATCTGTTGAAGCTCTTCTCGATGCATCAGTACCCGGTAGTGACCACCAGATGGCATTTGCTCGTGCCTTCGCAAACTTTGCAGTTACACCAGCGCAGTCAGATCGCATCAAAGCAATTCTTGATGGAGCAATCAACGGTCTTGTGATCGATGCTGAGATCCGCTGGTACATCTTTATCTGCGGAGTTAAGCGCGGAGTGTTTGGCCCAGCAGATATCGAATCAGAGTCTGCTAAGGATCAGACAGCACACGGTAAGCAGTACACCGCACGCGCCTACGCATCAATGCCAACTAAGGAAGCCAAGTCAAAGGCATTCAATTCAGTTACTACCGATGATCTCTCGAACACAATCCACTCATATACCTGCCTTGGATTTAATGAGAATATCCACCACGAATTACTTGCAGAGTTCGTCGATCCATATTTTGACTCGATGTTAAAGGTCTGGGAGACCAAGGGTTATGAAATCGCTGAGACAACGGCAAATCTTCTCTTCCCGACATGGGTCATCACTCCGGAAACACTTGCAAAGTCAGAGCACTGGCTTAACGTCACCGGTAAAGATGCTTCTCATGCACTACGACGTGCGATTACAGAAGGACGAGATGCAATGTCTCGTGCACTGAAAGCACGCGCTGCTGATAAGTAATTCTTATTCGATTGAATCGATGACAGAGCTTGGCTTCTTGCCAGGCTCTGTCTTCTTTTTCTCACGTGTTCCGACTAGTACAAGAACTGAGATCAAGAGAAAAAGTCCAACAGGTGCGGCGACAAAATAAAGGAAAGTTTGAACCGCTGTAAGCGGCTCCCCTGGCATTGCGCCACCTTCAACTGGGGCCATACCGAAAGCTAATACGATTGAACGAATCATGTCTTAAGTGTAATTGAGTTAGGCAGTCGCTGCAGCCACACCAAATGGCTCAAGATATGGAAGCCACTCTGGTTCTGTACGACCTGTTCCAAGAATTCGCCAAGCTGATCCAACAGGTTCGCGTGGAAGTGAACGTAATTTCCAACCAAGTTCTTTCAATGACTTATCTGCCTTTACGTGATTACATTTGTGGCAGGCCGAGACAACATTTTCCCAACTATGACCTCCGCCACGTGATCTAGGAATCACATGGTCAATTGAGGTTGCAGATGCACCGCAATAGACACAACGTCCACCGTCGCGAGCAAAGATTGCTCGCCGTGAGAGTGGAATCGCATGGCGATATGGAATTCGAATAAATTTATTGAGACGAACAACTGATGGAAGCTCTAATTGACCTGATGCAAAGTGAAGAACTTCACCAGTTGACTCAATCATGGAAGCGCGCATGTTAAGGACAAGAATCAAGGCGCGACGATCTGAAACAACACCGAGTGGTTCATAGGTTGCGTTCAGCACAAGGCTTCGCGACATCGTTGCTCCAGTTGAGTCAGGCGCGTGGCTCGCGCCGATTGCCCTATCTTGCACCTGATCTACCCCACTTTGCAGTATTTAAAGGGTAATTTCTCGTAACCTTTCGCATAACCTTTCAAGTAGATTAGGGCTATGAACGATCAATTACAGAACGCTCTCGAGTGGATTGGCGGCTCCCCCCTTCGCATCATCGCCGTCATAGCCGGAGCAATCTTCTCCCAGTGGGTGGGGCACCGAGCCATTAACCGTGCCGTCAATCGACTTGCATCGGCTGACCTTCGCCCAGGTCCTGGAACGGCTAACCGCCAGGCAGAGCGGGCTCGCACAATCGGTTCAGTTCTGAGATCAATTCTCAATGCCGTTGTATGGATTGTTGCAGCGACAATGATTTTAGGTGAGTTCGGATTTAATCTCGGACCAGTTATCGCATCCGCTGGAATCGTTGGTGTGGCCGTTGGTCTTGGAGCACAAACTCTTGTGCGAGATATTCTCTCTGGAATCTTTATGCTGATCGAAGATCAGTACGGAGTTGGTGATCGCGTTGATGTTTTAACTATCCAAGGGGTCGTGGAACGAGTAGGCCTGCGCATTACAACGGTACGAGCAGAAGACGGAACGCTTTGGTATATCCGTAATGGCGAGATACTTACTTTAGGAAATGCTTCTAAGAAATAATCTATGACGGTTGGTTAACCATCGAATGAGCAGCCATTTCGATGTAACTCACCAATTGATTGCGATGGATCTCTTGCATCTCCATATCCTCAATCGCTCCCATCATGCAGGCTAGCCAGGCATCTCGGGCTGCTAAATCAATCGCAAACTCTGCATGGCGCATACGCAATCGTGGGTGTCCGCGTTCTTCTGAGTAAGTACCAGGACCACCCCAATACTGTTCAAGAAATTTCTGCAAACGCCACGCTGCTCCCTTCATATCACTTTCCGGATACATAGGACGCAAAATCGAATCTGTTGCAACACGTGCGTAGAAGCCAGAGACGAGCTCCACAAAGAAATCCTCTCCCCCGATCTCTTCGTAAAAAGTGCTCACGATTTAAGCCTCAGCCAGACCGCTGTATCGGTTGGAATCAGACCATCAGATAGTTCTTGCGATGAGAGTAAAACTTGCGCATCCGTTGGAATCTTGATCGAGTCACCAAAATTTACGAAGCACGCGAAATTATCTGGTCGTGAAAAGGCGATTACATCTTTTCCAGCATCAATCCACTGCATCGGGCCATCGCCTAACCCTGTCTCACTCTTTCGTATCGCAAGGGCTTCGGTATAGAGAGAAAGTGTTGAACCTGCAACGTCAACCTGTGATTCAACTGAATATGAACCCCACCATGAACTCTGTGGAAGCCACGCTTGATCTGGAGTGAGCGAGACACTAGATGAGAAGCCAAATGCACCAGAGGGTGCGGATTTCCACGGCATCGGGACGCGACAACCATCGCGACCGCGGTCTTTGTATTCGCTCATCCTCCAAATGGGATCTGTCAGTCGATCTTCAGGAATATCGCGAACTTCTGGAACTGCTAGCTCTTCGCCTTGGTAAATGTATGCACCACCCGGAAGTGCCAACATCAATAGAGCACCAGCGCGTGCACGCTTTGTGCCTCGCGCAAGGTCAAGTTTCTTCGGATCACCCTGTCGCTCGAGAGTATTGACCTGGCGATTTTGTAAGCCAAGATCGAAACGATCGACAGACCGTGTCACATCGTGATTATTAAATACCCACGATGGTGGCGCACCAACCTCTGCCATTGCATCAACTGCGCGATTAATCATGGCTGTCAGGTATGCCGGTTCCCATAGCGATGTCAGAAAATCAAAGTTAAATGAGTTCGCTAATTCATCGGGGCGAAGATATCTAGCGATACGAGATGCTGGACTTACCCATGCTTCGGCAACGGCCATCCGATCTCCAGGGTATGAGTTAAGAATCTTTCTCCAGCTTTGGTAAATCTCGTGAACACCATCTTGATCCCACATCGGCCGATA
>WLHB01000054.1 GCA_009702965.1 Actinomycetota bacterium
GAAAAGTTTGAAGATGCCAACGAGGCGACGATTCGCATTAAGGCGTTAGAGCGCGAAACAGGGGCGCTGCAAAGCCGTGAAGCACTTTTGCGTAAGGAGCTCGATGAGG
This sequence comes from Actinomycetota bacterium, assembly GCA_009702965.1. GTDB lineage: Bacteria > Actinomycetota > Actinomycetes > Nanopelagicales > Nanopelagicaceae > Planktophila. Next base: position 110 of record WLHB01000054.1, read on the forward strand.
CCAGTACAACGTTATCGCGCATTGCAATTGCTCAGTACACATCGGGTGGATTTGGCGGGGGATTGAACCTACTTTTTTCATCTGACCCAACCCGGTATTTATCTGACGCCGGAACAATGGATTTGTTGGCGCGTAATTACTCGAAGCAGTTGAGAGATTATGCATCGACGAAACAGAAGGTTGAGGCATCACAATTTGTGGTCGCCGATAGAACGGCGCTATTGCGGGCCGAACGTGAAAGACTCAATAAGCAGGTTGCTAACGCCAAGGCTAGTTTGGTAAAGGCTGAGAAGATTCTCAAAAGTTTAAAGAAGGAAGATCGTGAACGCTTGGCAAGAGAAGAGGCTGCGCGTGAGAATCAAATTCTTACTGCATCGAAGAAGTATGCCCAGAGTTATAAGGGTGACAATTCGCGCGGATCAATCGCTTTGAAGTATGCGCTGAACCAGGTTGGTGACGTTTATGTCTGGGCAGCAGCGGGCCCGACTCGTTGGGATTGTTCGGGGCTGACGATGCGTGCATTCCAACAGGCGAAAGTATCCCTGCCTCATTCATCGAGAATTCAGATTAAATATGGCAAATCAGTTTCATCAAAGAGTCTAAAGCCAGGGGATCTAGTTTTCTATGGCAAACCAATTAGCCATGTCTCTATCTATATGGGTGGAGGAAAGATGGTGCATGCTCCGCGTCCAGGCAAAAGAGTAGAAGTTGTTAAATTCACTCTGAGGTTTGGAAGTAAACCATTTGTGGGGGCGAGAAGAATATGAAGTTAAAGATAAGCGCTCTTCTGACTCTTGCGCTCATCGGTGGATTGTTCCTGCCCATTCAGCAGGCTAATTCGACAAACCATAAGCCAACGCTGGCGCAGATCGAAGCGGCGAAGAAGGCAGAGGCTGCGAAGAAGAAGATTGCAGCCGATGCCCTGAAGCGATTAGAAGCGGCGCGGGGAAATCTAAGAGCGCTATCTGCCATCGCATCCGATGCACGTGCTAAGTATCTGCGCGCTCAAGGAGAGCTCGTTGCAGCGACGAAGAAATCAAATATTGCCGCTGCGCTATATCAAGAAGCTCAAGCAGCGGTGACCTCCACACATCGTGAAATTGGTAAATTAGCAATTCATGCCTACACATCTGGTGGTGGGCTCAGTGATCTTGAATCTGTTTTAAGTGCAAATGGACCACAAGACATGATGGATCGCCTATCAACGATTGAGAATTTAGGTGCAAGAAATAAAACAACGCTGACTCGCTTTAAGGCAGCCGAAGTAGTCGCGCAGAATGCCAAAGTTGTCGCCGATGCGGCGAAAGAAGAGCAACGCGTTGTAACTGAGAAAGTGGCTGCTGCAAAGAAAGTTGCAGATGATGCCCAGGCTGAGCAGCAGAAAGAGGTCGATAAGCTGCAGGCAGTTCAAGATAAGTTGCAACGCGATTTAGCATCTGCCAAAAAAGTTCGCGTTACCCTGGAGCAACGTCGTCAGCTTGCGCTCTTGGAAGAGGCACGAGCAAATGAAGCGACCAAGGTGCCCAATCAATCAAGAGTCTGGCGTGCAGGCGGACCAACAGGGGTAAGTTCTTCGCGAACGACGGAAGAGATGAGATTAAAGGCAGTTGAGTTTGCAAAGCGACAGGTGTTAGCGGGCAAGCCATATGTGTGGGGAGATGAAGGTCCAAATTCTTTTGATTGTTCCGGACTTGTCTATGCCGCTTATAGGTCGGCAGGGCTCGGATGGCCAAACTGGGATCGCTTGAACTCGGCGCTTTACTACAGATATGTAAAGCAGATTCCGTTAGCGGAGATGCAACCGGGCGACCTGCTCTTCTATTCTTATGACGGATCGACCAGCAAAATTCACCACATGAGTATTTATGCTGGAAACGAGATGATGTGGGAAGCTCGATCAACTAAGAGCGGTTTGAAGTATTCAAATATCTACAGCATGCCCGGCATGATGCCATATGCAGGACGAGTCTGATCGGTGAGACGAAGTAAAAGTATCCCCTTGGTTGCGGGATTACTTTTTGGCTTACTCGTGCTATCTCCTCATCTAGCTATAGCCTCTGGGCAGAGTATCGGGACTATTTCGCATATTCATAGCGTGCGCGCTTTTGGTGATCAGGTAATTCTGGGAACTCACGAAGGTCTTTTCCGTTATGTGGATGAAAAAACTGTGCAATCAATGGGTCCAGAAAATTTCGACATTATGGGATTGGCTGTTTTCGGAAAGCGCTTGTATGCAAGTGGACATCCTGGCCTTGGCTCGAAATTGCCCGAGCCGGTGGGTTTGCTGCTCTCAACTGATAGCGGAAAGAGTTGGAAGAAGATTGGGCTGCAAGGAGAAGTTGATTTTCATCTCCTTGAAAGTGCCGGGAAAGATATGTATGGAGTTGATTCAGGCAGTGGCAACCTGCTCTATTCAAAGAATGCAGGGCAAAGCTGGGTGAGTCAGGGTAAGAACTTGTTTAGTGATATCGCAATTAACCCGGCCAAAGTTGGCGCAGCACTTGCTTTGCGTGAAGGAAAGCTGATCTCAACGCAGAAATCATTTATAACAATGCGTGCAGTTGCTTCAACTCTTACCTTTACCTCTATTGATTGGCTCAGCGATAGTCTGTTGGCAACATCGGGTAAAACTCTTTATCGATCTGGTGATCGTGGTGTTACCTGGAAAAAGGTAAGCGATTTTCCTGAAAGTGTCTCGACTGTGACTCAATCTTCAAAAATCATTGCCGTTGTTTCGGGCAATTCAATTTTCAAGTCAATTGACGGCGGTAAGACCTTTAAGAAGATGTGACCCTAGATGCACGAGCGTTTCTGGTGTTTCTCTCTGGTTAGGCCGCTAAAGCTCAGATTTAATTCAAACTTTTGATGCTCCAACTTAACGCTGCAGCAATTGCAACCCAGATTTGATATGGCATGACTGCTATCGCCATGGGTATCGAGATGGTGAAGAGGATGTACGTCATGGGGATTGTGAGCAGCGCGGTTAAGGTCAGGGCGATTGCTGCACCGGTGAGGTTGTGGGGGCGGTAGAAGAGGTATGCCCAAGTGAGAGCGGCAGCAACTGAGAGTGCGAAGAAGAGTATGTAGGTAAGGGAAGTGGATGTGGATGCGCGTTGGCCGATGACAACTGAGGCAATTCCAAGGACGATGAAGTTATAGGGCCAGATGATTCCGAATACGAATCTTGGTGGTTGCCATGATGGTTTATTGATGTTGGCATACCAGTTATCGCCGGTGTTGACCCAAAGGCCTGAGCCGATGGCATAGATCAGGACAATTGCGATGCCGCTGGCGGCGATGGCGTAGCGAAGGCTCATGTGTAGAGGTTAAGGGATCCGAGGGTAGATCGGGTTATTTGCAGATAACCATTGGCGAAGTTGAAGCGTGGTGGAATCGGAATAGGCCTGAGCGTTGGCAGTGAAGGTGTTGAAGTCAATTCCGTAACCATTCCTCATTGAAAGAGCTAGCTTCTTCTCTTCGAATTCATCGGGCTTATTTGGATCGTAGGTGAGCTCACTGCCGACCTTTTCGTTCTGTTTTGCAAGATCGATCAACGAACCGAAATCGCCTGTAGATGCAACGAAGAATTCTGTCCAGAGATAGCCATCGTAATAAGGGCCACATACATTTGGTTGGCCAACATTTCGGATGAAATCTTTTAACAATGTGGGTTTTTGAGAGAGTACACACGATGAGTAAGTTGCGATATATACGCGGATCTGTGAGAAAGGAACTTTGTAGATGTAAGCCTGTGACATCATCGCTCCGAAGTTTGCTCCGCCTTCGTTGAGCCAATACGGGTTGTAGAAGCCTTTTGATTGTGCGTACTGTGATGCGGCTTCACCTTGCATTGCGTGGATTAATTCATGAACAAAACCAAAAGAGATAAAAAGGCGATCAGGGGTTTTCGTGAAGTCACGGGCTATCTTCTTGCCATCATTTTCCATCAGACCATCAACGCTGAGGAATGCAACACCTGTAGTTAAACCGCAGTAGCCACCGCCTGCAGATCCCGGTACACCGGAGATTGGATTTGAACACCATGTGCCGGCCGGCATCTTTGGCGCGAGCCAGTC
>WLHB01000055.1 GCA_009702965.1 Actinomycetota bacterium
CGAATAAAGGTGGTTCACACAAGTAGCACCGTGGTGGGACAAATCTATGTTCCAGCAATCAACTTATTCGTTGGCCTTGGTTCAGTTTTTCTTGTGATTTTCTTTAAAACTTCCAGCGCACTGGCAAGTGCGTACTCCTTTGCTATCTCAGCAACCATGCTGATGACCACAATCGCATTTGGTTACGTTGCTGCAGAAAAGTTCAAGTGGAACAAGAGATGGCTTTACATCATGATTCCGATGCTTCTCATTATTGATCTTTCATTCTTTTTGGCCACAGTTACAAAGGTTCTTAAGGGTGCTTGGGTGCCGCTAGCAATTGGAATCGCAATTACTTATGTCATGTTGGTCTGGCGTAAAGGTCAGGCAGCCCTTGAACTCGCCTTACGTAAACAAGAGATGACATGGGATGAAGTCGAAGAAGAGATTAAATCTGGATCCATTTCAATCATTCCGGATACCGGCATTTATCTATCATCATCAGGGCAGAAGGTTCCCCAAGCACTCATTTCTCAACTACGTAATCTTCATTCCTGTCCAAAGGAAATCCTGATCGTAAGCGTGATTCAAGGAGACGTTCCTATTGTCACTGGAAAGCCCATACTCAAAGAGGTAAATGATCGTGTTAAGCAGCTCTATGTGTGGGTTGGCTTTAAGCAGGATGTGAACATACAGAAGACAATCATCGAGTATGTAATGACCAAAGAAGAAGAGAGCGAATGCACTTACTATCTCGCAGATCGTAAGTTCTTAGAAAATTCTCAAGGCACCCTTAAAGGGCTTACTGAGAAGGTATTTGGTGTCCTTCATCGCAATTCCACTGCAGCATCTAGCTACTTTGGGCTTCCTGAGAACCGAGTCATTACCCTCGGCACGCAAATGGATATTTAATTTCCTGGACTTACCGTGGACATATTGAAATCCTTAATGACCATTGGTGGAACAGACATGTTGGTGACGTCCCCAGCCCATTCGCGTGGCTGAGTCCATTCGGTGGCCCCGGCATGTGAAAGACGTGAGAGTGCGCTGACCGGTGAATCATTCCAGCGGAAGTTATTTGTTGATCCTTGAACTTCACCATCTTTTACATAGTAAACGCCATCACGAGTCAAACCGGTGAGAAGCAATGTATTTGGGTCAACCATACGGATGTACCACAAGGTTGTGAGCAAGAGTCCGTGATCAACTTTCTTGATGAGACCTTCCAGATTCCCACTTCCACCATCAACGCTCATAATGAGATTGTCACCCATTGGCGTGTATGGCAGCGAAGTAAGTTTGGCACTGGCACGTGTCTGAACAAGTGATTGCAGAACGCCATCTTTAAACCAATCAACACGAGATTTCTTCTCTCCGTTATCAAATACTGAAGAGAAAGGGTCACTGACAGCGGCTGAAACAAATGGTGATCCGCCTAGTCGTGGGTGAGCGGGATCGCTAAATAATTGGAAGCCAACGTTTGAGAGTTTCTCGCCGACTCGAGTTCCGCCACCATTTTTTGAAAAGACGCTCTGGCCTTCAAAGGCGTCGCGACCACCAGAGACCCACATCATGTAGACGTAGATATCGGCAATTGAACCTGATGGAAAAATTGTGTCGTAACGTCCTGCAGGAAGATCAATCTTCTTCTCTTGCCAGGCTAGGCGTTGGCGAATCGCAGCATCGATTGTTGCAACAGAGACATCTTTAAAGTCGTGTGTTTCGACACCGTTCCATGTCGAACGTGATCTCTGATGAGATTTTCCAGTCATCTCGACTCGACCAATAGGGGAGTCATGGCGCAGGCGCATTCCACCCTTAGAGCCAACCCACAATGTTTCGTGTGTGTGCTCGGCATACCCAAAGAGTTCTATCGCATCTGACTTGGAGCGATGCATCATCTCACCAAGATCGGGTGCAAAGGTCGAAAATACTTCAGGGCCGGTTGGAATATGTGGCGCTGACCAATTACCAAATGAGACATCTTTTGCAAGAGGCGCGAAATCTTCCGCTTCACCTGCAGCAAGTGCTGCAGCCTTTGCCTCACTTAACACTGAATCAATGTCGCCCTCATCAATATTTGTGCGCGTTACGCCACCGGATGCCATTGATCCGCCAACGGCAACAAATGCAATGACTGTAACGCTACGTTCTTGAATAACGCCATTTGTTGTCAGAGTGCTGCTCGCCCAACGCAGATTAGCCTGAGTGGAATCCTTAACAACTACGATGCAATCATCAGTTGTAGAACGAGCAAGTATCTTTTCTACAAGATCTTGTGCTGAAATCATTTGCCAGCCTCCGCAACTGTATTGAGAACATTGATCTGGTTAAACACTGCTGCAGGGCAACCATGACTTACCGCAGCAATCTGACCCGGCTGTGCTTTTCCACAGTTGAAAGCACCACCAAGTACGTATGTGGAAGGACCGCCGACCGCCTTCATAGAACCCCAGAAGTCAGTAGTTGTCGCTTGATAGGCAACATCTTTAAGTTGTCCGGCTAGCTTGCCATTTTTGATTCGATGGAATTGCTGACCAGTAAATTGGAAGTTATAGCGCTGCATATCGATCGACCATGACTTATCGCCGAGAATGTAGATTCCATCTTCAACAGATTCAATCAGTGCATCAAGAGTTGGCCCCGTTGGATTTGGTTGTAGCGAGACGTTAGGCATTCTCTGAATAGGTACATGCGCTGGTGAGTCAGCAAAGGCGCAGCCATTACTACGATCTTTATTCACGTGTGCTGCGATTCGACGATCCAGTTGATATCCAACTAAGACGCCATCTTTAACGATATCCCAGCGCTGTGCTGCAACGCCTTCATCATCCCAGCCGACGGTGCTCAGACCGTGTTCGGTGCTGCGATCGCCAGTGACATTCATCAAATGTGATCCGTATTGAAGTGTGCCGAGTTTGTCAGGGGTTGCAAATGAAGTTCCGGCGTAATTTGCTTCATAGCCAATTGCGCGATCAAGTTCAGTGGCATGTCCAATTGATTCGTGAATGGTGAGCCAGAGATTTGATGGGTGAATTAATAAGTCATAACGCCCTGGTTCAACAGACGGGGCAGCAACTTTCTCAGCCAAGAGAGTAGGAAGCTCTTCGATCTCTGCATCCCAATTCCAGATCGAGTTATCCATCCACTCCCACCCGTATCCAGCAGGTTGAGCCAACGTGCGCATCGATTCAAAACCATGAGCACCGGTTGAGATTGCTTCAATTTGAGTCTGCACTCGAACTCTTTGTTGAGTGGTGCTTGTTCCAGCAGAGTCTGCATAATGCTTCTGTTCTTTAACAAACATAGTGTGCGCACTTGTGTGATTTACTGCAGATGAGCTCAACAACTTAGATGAAAGTGATGCGAGTCGATCTTTCTTATCTCCATCGGAAACCGAGAATGGATCAATTGCATACGATGAAACCCAGCTCTGCTTGGCATAAACAGGCTCAGAGACAAGTGATATCTCTTCAGTGGATAGTGGCTTTGAAGTCTGTGCCATCGCAACTGCAGTCATAGCTAACTTCTTGGCGGTCTCTGCTGACACATCAGGGGAGGAGGCAAAGCCCCACGCTCCGTTGACGATTACACGCACACCAATTCCAAAGTTTGTTTCATCTGATTGCGTCTCGGGCTTAGCATCGCGCAGCGATAAGAGACCAGTGCGAGTTCGCTCGATTCGCACGTCAACATGTGAAGCACCGGCAGAGGTTGCAGTCAGGATAGCTGCATCTGAAACTTGGGTCAGCGGTAGGGCTAAGAAATCGGCATCAACAGTTTTTGACATGAAGCGAACTCTAAAGGATCTGAACCGATCCACCAAGGGCTATTGAAAGGGTGAGAGCAATCAATTAGGAAATCAGTGGTGCTTGCCCAACTGCGGTCATTGGCAGTTTCAATTCCTGCCACTCCAACATTCCACCAGTCATATTGGTTGCTTCTACCCCGTGAACCTGAAG
>WLHB01000056.1 GCA_009702965.1 Actinomycetota bacterium
ATCAGGCGAAGTGAGTCAGCAGAGTCATAGATGCTAAATGAATTGGTAAACCCTAGGCGTTGTGCTTCAAGACGCAACAACCGAACACATGCTGAGTGAAAGGTTGAGACCCACATTGATTTAGCGATTGGCCCGACAAGATCGGCAACTCGCTCTTTCATCTCGCCGGCTGCCTTATTTGTAAATGTGATTGCAAGAATTTCATAGGGGCGAACTTTTCGAACGTCCATGAGATACGCGATTCGCCGAGTCAGCACACGCGTCTTTCCAGAGCCTGCTCCAGCAACAACGAGAAGTGGCCCACCTGTATGAATAACGGCAGCCTGCTGCGCTGGGTTCAGACCATCAACTAAGTGATCTGCAGGCGTTGCCATTTCGTTCATGCGCGGGAGTCTATTAGGATCGGCCAACATGGAGCCCCTTAACGATTCCGAAATTTCGCGTGTATTGGTAATCAACGCACATCCCGATGACTCTGACTTCGGTGCAAGCGGCACGATCGCACAATGGGTCAAGGCAGGAATTCATGTTTCCTATGTCTTTTGTACTAATGGCGATCAGGGTGGCGAAGAATCTGGATTCACCAAGGAAGAGATGCCGGCAATCAGGCAACGTGAGCAAAGGGCTGCAGGAGCTGCAGTTGGCGTCACCGACATTACATTTCTCAATTACGTTGATGGCCACCTTGAACCAACGCTGGCTCTTCGCAAAGATTTAGTTCGACAAATCAGAATCTCGAAGCCAGATCGTATGGTCTGCCAATCACCTGAACGTAACTGGCAGAGAATTGGCGCAAGCCATCCAGATCATTTAGCAGCAGGTGAGGCAGCAATACAGGCTGTTTATCCTGATGCGCGAAATCCTTTTGCATTTACAGATTTGCTCGATGACGAAGGGTTACAGCCTTGGAGAGTGAAGGAAGTGTGGATGATGGGCTTTGCCACACCAGATCACTTTGTTGATATCACGGATACATTTGATTTAAAGATGGCAGCCCTTCATAGCCACGCGTCACAAACTAGCCACAATCCAGAGCTTGAGAATATGGTCCGCGAATGGGGTCAGCGCAATGCTGGCCTTGGCGGATTACCTGATGGACGTATCGCTGAAGCTTTTAAAATCGTTCACACAAATTAATTGCTATCGCGCTGAAGCACTTTCAATAACAACGAGTTGCACAGGAAAACCATCGCCTACGTAATAGGCCTGTCCATCTGATTCAACTTTGTAAGCGCCTACTTCGGCGATCTTCTTGAGTAGATCCAAACCTGAAGTAATGCGACCAAAGATTGTGTAGTCAGGACCGAGCTGAGTATCTGCATAGACTAAAAAGAATTGACTGCCGTTAGTGCCTTCTCCATTTGGACCTTTGCCACTATTGGCCATAGCAAGTGTGCCTGCTGGGTAATTCTTTGCCCCTGCCTTAGGAAGGTTTTCATTTGCATATCCCTTCCAGCCGCCAGGACTTCCGGCACCTTGTGCGGTTGGATCTCCACACTGCAGAACATAGATACCTTCAGTTGTCAGGCGATGGCAGATAACACCGTTGTAATACTTTTTATTTGCAAGAGTGGTGATATTTGTTGTTGTCTGCGGCGCTTCTTTTGTAAGCAAGGTAGCTGTGATGTTTCCACAATTAGTGCGTAAGGTAAGAGTCTTAGGAATCTTCTTTAGTGGCGTCATTGGTTGCTTGAGAGTTGCTGGTACTCGTGGTTTCGCTGTTGATTTCTTACATGAGGCCACTGAAGTTGGACGCTCTGCTGCCTGCACGCTCACTAGCGATGTTGCAGTGAGCAAGGTAGCGATAAGAAGTGTCGGTACTAGTTTTTTCATGGCTTATTCCCACTCGATCGTTGCTGGCGGTTTAGATGTTACATCTAGAACCACGCGGTTTACTCCTTGAACTTCATTTGTAATTCGCGTGGAAATCTTTTCTAAGACCTCATATGGAATGCGTGACCAATCTGCTGTCATGGCATCTTCACTTGAAACAGGGCGTAAAACAATTGGGTGGCCATACGTGCGACCATCGCCCTGTACGCCAACGCTACGAACATCGGCCAGTAGCACAACTGGGCATTGCCAGATTGTTCGATCAAGGCCAGCGGCCTTGAGTTCTGCGCGAGCAATCACATCGGCCTTGCGTAAGAGTTCTAGGCGATCAAAGGTGACCTCGCCAATAATGCGAATACCTAAACCAGGACCAGGAAATGGTTGGCGCCAGATGATCTCTTCTGGCAATCCAAGTTCAAGGCCCACCTGACGGACTTCATCTTTAAAGAGTGTGCGCAGTGGCTCAATCAATGAGAATTTCAAATCATCTGGAAGGCCACCAACATTGTGATGAGATTTGATATTGGCAGTGCCTGATCCCCCACCGGATTCAACAACATCTGGATAAAGAGTTCCTTGCACTAAGAATTCAACGTCTCCCCCGGCGGCGATATCTCGTGCCGCTTTTTCAAATGATCGGATAAATTCACGACCGATGATTTTTCTCTTCTCCTCCGGATCAGTGACACCTTTAAGCGCGCTTAAGAATTGATCAACGGCATCGACAACAACAAGTTGCACACCAGTCGATGCGACAAAGTCACGTTGAACTTGCTCAGACTCACCACTGCGCAAAAGTCCATGATCGACAAAGACACAGGTCAACTGATCTCCAACTGCTTTTTGAATAATTGCAGCAGCAACTGCTGAATCAACTCCGCCTGAGAGTCCGCAGATAACCCGCTTTGCACCGATTGCGGTACGCGCTTTTTCAATTTCAACTGATGCAATATTTGATGTTGTCCATGTAGCAGGGCACTGAGCAATGTTTATGAGCCAGTTTTTTAGAATTGCTTGACCGTGTTCAGAGTGAAGAACCTCCGGATGAAATTGCACACCGGCAAGATGTCCACCCTCATTTTCGAAAGCTGCAATTGCAGTATCTAACGTCGATGCCGCGATGCTAAATCCTGGTGGCGCTTGTGTAACGGCATCACCATGCGACATCCAGACTTTCTGTGCTTCTGGCAGGGATGAGAAAACTTTTGAAGCAGTAACTGCAGCAAGATCAGTTCGACCGTATTCAGATTTACCAGTCTGGGTAACGACGCCACCTAAGCCTTGTGCCATCACTTGGAATCCATAACAAATTCCAAAGACAGGAATTCCTAGAGAAAGAATAGAAGTATCAAATGCTGGTGCATTCTCGGCATAGACACTTGATGGGCCGCCCGAAAGAATGATTGCTGAAGGGTTTTTCGCCAGAACTTCAGCCGATGTAATTGAGTGTGGAACTAACTCAGAATAGACATGTGCTTCACGAACTCGACGCGCAATCAATTGGGCGTATTGCGCACCGAAATCGACGACTAGAACGCCACCGGATGTGACGTTACTTGCCATGGCTAATAAGCACCTCTACGCGCTGGAAAGATTTCACATCTGAATATCCGCACGTTGCCATTGAGCGGCGAAGTGCCCCGAATAAATTCATTGAGCCATCAGCGCTATGTGATGGTCCGAGCAAGATCTCTTCGAGTGAACCAACTGTGCCAACATTGACGCGTTCACCTCGTGGAAGTTGGCTGTGATGGGCCTCTGATCCCCAGTGCCAACCAAGTCCTGGTGCTTGGCTCGCCTTTGCAAG
>WLHB01000057.1 GCA_009702965.1 Actinomycetota bacterium
ACTGCAGAGCAAGCTACAAAGATGAAATCAAAAGTAGTTGAGCATGTGACTGCCAAAGTAAATGCTGTTGGCGGAAAGCATGGTTTTGGTAAAGGCGGACATGGCCTTAAGGGTGGAGCGAAAGCCCCAACTCTTCCAGCACCAGCTCCAACTACTGGGGCCTAACCAGTAAAAACACCTCCTCCTAAGGTGATCACACCCGCCTCGCAGAGAAATCTGCGGGGCGGGTTTTACTTTTCTATCGCATTCAACGAAAGTGCAAAAGTGCGTGAGAGTATGGGCCTATGAGAATTCATATCGGTAGCGATCACGCAGGACTTGAACTCAAATCACAGTTGATCGAACATCTCGTTGGCAATGGCCACGATGTCACTGACCATGGACCGTATGAATATGACGCGGTCGATGACTACCCAGATTTCTGTATCCCGGCTGCTGAGGCAGTGGCAAAAGATCCGGCATCACTAGGAATTGTCTTGGGTGGATCTGGAAACGGTGAACAGATTGCTGCGAACAAAGTAAATGGAATTCGCGCAGCACTGGCATGGTCGGTTGAGACAGCGAAACTTGCCAAAGATCACAACAATGCAAATGTGGTTGCCGTGGGTGGCCGCATGCACGAATTGCCCTTAGTCAAAGAGATTATTGATGCCTTTATCGCTCATCCATTTTCAGCAGATGAGCGACATATTCGTCGGATCGACAAAATCACAGCCTTTGAAAATAAGAGCTGCTGTTAGTTTATTTTTCTGTAGCGAAGATCAGTCACTTGATGATCTTTTGTAATTCCCTGTCCTTCAAAGCGCGTGAGCGGGCGCCACTCGGGGCGATCCACTACTCCCCCTTCAAATACTGCAGATGATGCAAACACCTCTTCGATGACTTCAGCGTAAGGAACCCAATCGGTTGCGATATGGATAAATCCACCGGTTTTAATTTTCGGTGCGATCAGTGCGAGAAATTCAGGATTGATAATTCGGCGCTTGTTGTGTTTCTTCTTCTGCCAGGGATCTGGGAAGAAGAGATGAATTCCATCTAGAGATAGATCTTCAAGGTGTTCCTCAAAAAGTGGATGTACATCAGTTTCCATAATACGAATGTTCTTAAGCCCCAGCTCTTCAATGCGCGCCATTAATTTTCCTACGCCTGGAAAATGAACTTCGACTGCCAGGAAACCATCGTTCGGAAAATCTCTGCCGATCAAGGCGGTGGCTTCACCCATTCCAAAACCGATTTCCATGATGATCTTTTCAGAGTTAGGAAATAATCCTGGAAGGTCGAGCTTTCCCTCAGGAATTTCGATGCCGTACAGGGGCCAGAAACGTTCGAGTGCGCTGGCCTGCGAGCGGGTGATACGCGAACCTCGCAGGCGATACGAGCGCACTGAGCGAGTTTCCATTGCCCCATTCTTACATGATTGGATGAGCCCCTAATTTCACTCGGTAGAAATGACAAAGGAGAAACCCGTGCCAGGCACAAACATAAAGCAGGTCGAAGCGGCAGAGCGTTCAGAGATCGTAAAGGTCAAGAGCTATCGAATCGATCTAGATCTGACAACTGGTGCGGAGAATTTTCGCGTAAAGACAACAGTTGCCTTCACGGGACTTAAGCCTGGCGCAACAACCTTTATCGATTGCGTCGGTAGCAAAGTCATCAGTGCCAAGCTCAACGGAGTTGAATTCGATCCAAAGTTCGATGGCGAGACTGTTTATCTGCCTGCTGTTGCTGCAGAGAATGTTCTTGAGATCGAACATGATGGCATCTACTCGAATACCGGTGAAGGTCTCCATCGATTTGTTGACCCAGTTGATAACGAGGTCTACCTCTACACGCAGTTTGAAACAGGCGATGCTCGCCGCATGTATGCCTGTTTCGATCAACCTGACCAGAAGGCGACCTTCACAATTAGCACCATCACACCAAAGCACTGGGAAGTAATTTCCAACTACGGTATCGAATCGACCAAGGAACTAGATGGTGATCGTAAGTTCTTGCAATTTGCGGAATCTCAAGTCATCTCTACCTACGTCACTGCCATAGTTGCTGGTCCATACACATCAGTACACGATGAATATAAGGGCGAGAAGACAATCCCGCTTGGTATCTATGCTCGTAAATCTTTCTTCAAGCATGTGGATGCCGAAAACATCTTTGAAGTAACCAAGCAAGGATTTGCCTACTTTGAAAAGACCTTCGGTCTGGCATATCCATTTGGCAAGTACGACCAAATCGCCGTAGCTGAATACAACTGGGGAGCTATGGAGAACGTTGGCTGTGTAACATTCCATGAGGATGTCTTGATTTTCCGTTCAAAGGTAACCGAGCGCAACTATGTAAGCCGCGCGACAACAATTCATCACGAGATGGCACATATGTGGTTCGGCGATCTCGTCACCATGAAGTGGTGGGATGACCTGTGGCTCAACGAATCATTTGCTGAGTGGGCTTCATACACTTCAGTTTCTGAATCGACCAAATACAAAAACGCATGGACAGAGTTCAACTCGTTGCGCAAGAACTGGGCTTATCGTGTTGATCAGATGTCCACCACGCACCCAATCGCCACTGATATGGAAGATCTCGATGCAGTACGCACCAACTTCGACGGTATTTCGTACGCCAAGGGTGCATCTGTCTTACAGCAACTCGTTGCACACGTCGGTCGCGATAACTTCATTAAGGGACTTCGCCTTTACTTTGCAAAGCATGCCTTTGGAAATACGACCCTGAAAGATCTGATCGACCAGCTCGAGGCTGCATCAGGTCGCGATCTCACACCATGGGTTTCAACCTGGCTTCGCACTGCAGGTGTAAACACACTTCGTCCAGTGATTGAAATTGATGGTGCAAATTACAAGTCGATCTCAATTAAGCAAGAAGCGCCAACAATGCCTGTGGGATCAAAGGAATTACGTCCACATCGTCTACATGTAGGACTTTTTGATATCTCAGGTGACAAGCTCACTCGACGCACTAGCGTTGAACTCGACGTTGCTGGCGCGTTAACAGAAGTATCGGCTCTTGCTGGTGAGAAGGTCGCAGACCTTGTGCTCATCAATGATAAAGATCAGACATATGCAAAATTGCGTTTTGATGACCGCTCAATTGCAACCATGAAGAGCCACTTAGGTGGCCTTGATGACTCACTTGCTCGTGGACTTATCTGGGCATCGCTGTGGGATTCATGCCGCGACGGTGAACTCTCTGCAACTGATTATGTGACTATCGCACTCAATGCTCTCAAGAGTGAGTCAGATATCTCTATCGTCTCTGCCACCTTGATGCAGATCGATACCGCAATCTGGGCTTATGCCAACCCTGCAAAGCGCGATGCGC
>WLHB01000058.1 GCA_009702965.1 Actinomycetota bacterium
TCTCACCTGACTGAAGCACTACGCGTAGGCGCTGAGGTTGGAGCAAAGGCAATTTTCTTACGCCAGACCGATCTATATCCCTTGTATTTCAAGATTGCCACAAAAACTCCCACTTTTTATCACGAAGACATCTCACGAAAGGCGGCAGCACGAATGCAGGAGCTCCAAACAACGGGTGATGGGAAACCAGAGCTAACAAAGCGTGAGATCGAAATCGTGAGGCACCTTGATTCAGGTAAACCGATCACATCAATCGGTGCCACCCTTCACGTCTCACATAACACGATGAAGACGCACCTAAAAAATATTTATCGCAAACTTGCCGTTGAAGGTCGCAACCAGGCTGTTGAGAAGGCGAAATCTCTCGGCTTAATCTAATTGCCTGACTGTTCTTGAGTCATGGGATACTTGCCGCATGGCTGATGAAATCGATGACGTTGAGGATTTTGATGATGACCTCGATCTCACACTTTATGCCGATCCAGCAGAGTTGTTATCTGAGGTGCTCACACAACTCAATGAAATAATTGAGATTGGTTTGCGCGTTAATGGTGTTTTTCACTTAGGGCTCACCGGTGGCACCTTAGGAACAGATCTCACCAGCGCTCTAGTGAAGAACTGGAATTCTTACCCGGGCACTTTCTCGGGGCTTCACATTTGGTGGAGCGATGAGCGATTTGTTGAATCAGGTAGTAGCGAAAGAAATTGTGCACCTGTTATCCAATCACTGACAAATTCTGAGATTCATGTTCATGCCGTCAAATCCAGTGATGAGGTTGCAACTGTTGAGGAAGCAGCAGCCGATTATGCAAAGGCACTTGATGACACGTTTATGGATCTCACGATTCTCGGGCTTGGTCCCGACGGTCACGTAGCTTCACTCTTTCCCGGTGCGGCACAGATAGATAATCTCGAGAAAGTAATTGCGATTACGGATTCGCCAAAACCGCCATCTCGTCGCGCATCGTTCACACTATCGATGATCAATGCATCCACACTTGTATGGGTGATCGCGGCTGGAGCGAGCAAGGCTGATGCTGTGACAAAAATTATTGAAGGAGATCTATCCATACCGGCGAGTTACATTCGAGCCGTTGATCACACACGTCTGATTGTTGATACCGATGCGCTTTTCACTGAGTAAGAAGACCAAATAACTAGATTAGACTGTACACGTAGCGACGAAGAGAGGTTCAAAGATATGAGTCAAAACGCTAACTTTGGAATGATCGGCCTTGGCAAAATGGGTGCCAACATCGTTCGCCGCCTCTCTCGCCACTCCATCACATCTGCTGTTTATGATGTGAACGCTGAAGCAGTTGCAACATTGGCCGCCGAAGGTGCAATCGGTGCTATAGATATGGCTGATCTTGCAGCAAAACTGACCGCACCACGCACTGTGTGGATTATGGTTCCAGCGTCAGTGACAGATTCAACCATTGCTGCAATGGCAGAGCACTTGGAAAAAGGCGACACAATCATTGATGGTGGAAATAGTTACTACAAAAATGATCTCAAGAATGCAGCGCTCTTAGCTGAAAAAGGAATCAATTTCGTCGATATTGGAACATCCGGTGGCGTTTATGGACTCGAGCGCGGATATTCATTAATGATTGGAGGAGATGCAAAGGTTGTCGCATCCCTTGATCCAATTTTCAAAGCTCTCTGTCCAGGCGTTGAATCAGCAGAGCGCACACCAGGGCGTACCGGGCAACCGTCACAATCTGAGTACGGCTACCTGCATTGTGGCCCTGTGGGTGCTGGACACTTTGTGAAGATGATTCATAACGGAATTGAATACGGAATGATGGCAGCCTTTGCAGAAGGCCTTGCAATCTTTGATGCCGCAGATGAGATGACGCCAGCGTACGATTTAGATATCCCAGCAATTACCGAAGTGTGGCGTCGCGGATCAGTTGTGGCGTCATGGTTACTAGACCTAACGGCGCAGGCACTTGTCGAATCAGAAGAGCTCACCGAATACTCCACTCAAGTCAGCGATAGCGGTGAAGGTCGTTGGACGGTACAGGCGGCGATTGAAGCTGGAATTCCCGCTCATGTATTAAGCGCATCTTTGTATTCACGCTTTGCATCAAGAAATAATGATGAGTTTGCAAACCGAGTATTAAGTGCAATGCGATACAAATTTGGTGGGCATAACGAAAAGCCTAATAACGAATCTACGAAGGCCTAACGAGTGAAGGCTGATGCTTTAGTTCTCTTTGGCGCGACCGGAGATTTAGCTAAGAAGAAGTTATTCCCTGCTCTCTATGACCTCCAAGAACTCAATGAACTAGATGTTCGCATTTTTGGAGTGGCATCCTCTAAGTGGTCCCAGGAAGTTTTTTGCGAGAATGTTGAGACAGCCATTCGCGCCCGTAAACCTGATGCAGATGAGAAGGTACTAGGCAAGCTTCTGAGTGAGATGCAGCTTCTCGTCGGTGATTATGAAGATCCAGAGACCTTCGTACGGCTAGCTGATCTCATTAAAGATTTTAAGTTGCCAGTGATTTATCTGGCGATTGCTCCAGAACACTTTGCAAAAATTGCACAAGGCTTGGCAAAGGTTGGAATTACGAAGAAGGCGCGTGTAGTTGTTGAAAAACCTTTCGGTCGCGATCTTGAATCTGCCATCGCCCTTGATCGTGAACTCAAGCAAGTTCTGCCTGAGGATCAGATTTATCGAATCGATCATTATTTAGGTAAAGAGGCGGTGGAAGATCTCTTGGTATTCCGCTTCGCCAATACTCTCTTTGAGCCTGTCTGGAATCGAAACTATGTTTCAAATATCCAGATCACTATGGCGGAAAACTTTGGTATCGAAGGACGTGGAAAGTTCTACGACGGAGTTGGCGCAACCCGAGATGTTTTGCAGAACCACATCTTGCAGGTGCTCACGATGCTCACAATGGAGCCGCCGATCAGTATTGGTTCAGAAGATATGCAGAACGAGAAGATCAAAGTGCTCTCGGCAATCCGTGATATCAAAAGTGATGATGTAATCCGCGGGCAATACGTCGGTTATCTTGAAGAAGATGGCGTGGCAGAGAACTCTGATACGGAAACTTTCGTTGCGATGAAAATCTTCATCGATAATTGGCGCTGGGCTGGTGTTCCTATCTATATGCGCACAGGCAAGAAAATGCCTGAGACAGTTCTTGAAGTACTTGTTGAGTTTAAAAAGCCACCTCGTGAACTCTTTGGACGGGGCAATCCGAATGCGGTGCGCTTTCGACTTGGGGCAAAAGATGGGGTTGATATCTCGCTTCTCGCGAAGAAACCTGGCACCAA
>WLHB01000059.1 GCA_009702965.1 Actinomycetota bacterium
GGTGATTTGTTGGCAACAATTGATGTGCAAGTACCACAGAAGATTGAAGGCGCTGCAAGTGATGCGCTAAAGAAATTTGCAGAGGCAACAGCAAGCCATGATGTACGTCTTGAATTTAGAGCGAAGGCAAGCTCATGAGTGAAGAAAAGCGCGAAGAAATTGATGAGGCGGCAGGACTCTATGTCATCTCTGTTGCGGCAGAACTTTCAGGCCTTCACCCACAAACACTTCGCCAATACGATCGTTTAGGTTTAGTTTCTCCCTCTCGTACCGTTGGTCGAAACCGTAGATATTCGTTGCGGGATATCGCATCCCTTCGCACCATTCAACGTCTTATCGGTGAAGGAATTAACCATGCTGGTATCAAGCGAATTATTGAACTCGAATCTGCGATGGCAAATATGGCAATTGAGGTCGCTAAGTTGCGCATTGAAGTGGATGCGCTGATATCTGAGAATCCACCAAAATCTCTTGCGATACGTAGAAAATCGGAAGTAATTATCTATAAAGAAGAGAGTTAACTCTTTATTGCGTTGGTACGACCCTTCCATACCCCTAGTACTTTCTCAGCAGGGGTCATCAATACTTTTTCCAAAATTGTTGCGTAGATATCTCTAAAGTCAGTTGTTACCGCTAAATCGCCATCAACAAGCTGAGTAAGTGATGGTTGATCCCCATAGAAACCACCTTGAACACGGTCGCCCACAAGAAATACTGGCCCTGCAGTTCCATGGTCAGTGCCTTCTGAACCATTAGCTTTTACGCGGCGACCGAACTCGCTGTAAATAAGCACAGTGACATCTTTTGCGCGACCCGATGCCTTTAATTGACTCAGGAAAGTTGTCACACTTGTTGAGACAGCTCCTAAAAGAAGTGATTGTGCATTTGCTTCATTGGCGTGAGTATCAAAGCCACCTAATGAAACAGACCAGACCTTAGTTGGTGCTCCTGCTGCAATAAGTTTTGCAACAACATTGAGTTGTTGTGCCAAGTTTGTATCGCCACCAGCATTACCGCCGGCAGCTGTTGGGAGATCTTGAGCCACAGGTGCCGGTTTTGCAAGAATTGGTGTAACGCTAGATGAAACGCTAAAGAGATTCCTCATCGATGTTGCAGCAGCTGCCATCAAGGGATTATCAGTAGGTGACGGGACTGATAACCGCGCGCAAGCAGCACCGATCACACCGCTTGGAACGTTCAACCCACCAAGAGGCAAAGCAGAGCCACTCTGCTTCTTTCCAACCAACATTGGAGGAAGGACGCTACCTAAACTAATTGCTGACATCGGATCTAATGGTTGGGTATCAAGCCAACGGCCAAGCCAACCTGTGTCGCGGCTTGATTGTGAAGAACCTGATTGCCAAATTGCCATAGAAGAAAAATGTGAACGATCAGGTTTTGGATAACCAACTCCGCGAACAATTGCAACCTTCTGTGTATCCCACAACGACTTTATTCCAGACATTGATGGATTAAGTGCGAGATCATCAGAAATCGGAAGCAAAGTTTCGGGTTTATATGTGATTCCAGGTCGTGATGCGTAATAGATTGAATCTTTAAATGGAATAACAGTATTAAGCCCATCATTTCCACCGTAAAGAGAGAGCACAACAAGAATTGGTGTACCAAGTGGAAGTGGACGTGTAGTGGCCGCATGAGCAACATCATCGACCGAAAGGATTGCAGCGCTTGTGGCGGCTACACCAGAGAATTTAAGGAATTGTCGTCGTGTAAAGACGCTCATTCCCAATTGTTCACGAGAGAAAACTGGTTTTTCGATCATGCGCTCACCACGTATTCAGGACTACAGATTGCGAGGGTAAGAAGTCTTTGAGGATTATCACGGACAGCACGTAGCGCGGATTCTGTGCGAGCACTCCACTCCACAATTCCCAACCAATCCAATAAATACTCAACTCGGTTATTCGGCGCAACTGCAGCCAATTCAGAGAGATTTGCAAGTGAAGCCAGCCATGTCGCAAAAGCGAGCCTAAATTGGGCACTTGCCGAACTAAGCCACGCTTGATCTGTTGGCCAACCACCAACGTTTGGCGGTTGAAAAGGAAGTTGCGATAACTTTTCAAGATAACTGTAGAGCTTTGTAAATGAAGGAAGTTGCGAAGGTGTGAGGTTAAGCGCCCGAGAGACACCTACAAACCATTCAACAGGTGATTTAACAACTGAATTATCAGGATCAGAGAGTGCGCGATCGTTGATGAGAGAAGTGACAAGATTCTTAATGTCGCGAGATGCAAAGGCGCTAATTGTGGGATGGTTTTCTGGCAAGGGGTTAGTAGATGAGATAAATCGATACCAAATTCTTTCAGGAATGAATCTCTGGCAACTTTCTTGTGAAACAAGGTGTGCAATTACTTGTTCAGGTGACATTACGGCAGATTTTCCAAGTACTGTGACAGAGCCATTATCTCGTCGTCGTGCAGCGGTGCTAATCACTCCTGAAGTGCGTGTGACTCGATAACCAGTAAATGCTCGAGCCAACTCTTTAACATCTTTTTCTGTGTAGCGATTTACACCGAGAGTAAATAACTCCATCATCTCTCTTGAGAGATTTTCATTCGGTGCTTTAACGGTATTTTCTCCACCGTCTAACCACACCTGTAAGGCGCTATCGAAGAACATTGCCTGGGCGAAGTCAGTAAAGTTCCCAAGTGCAAACTTTCTGAGAGTTACATTTTGGTTATACATCGGAAGTGCGTAATTCACTTTTCCAACAGATGTCGCCCAATGTCCATGCCAGAACCAGGTCATCTTTTCATTGAGAGGATTAACCGATGTAACCATCTGATCCAACCACCACATCAACAACAGTTGATTTTGATATCTCAATACACGTGAGTACTCAACAATGTCAGGGCTATTGGGTGCAGGACGGGGACCAAGATCGGTCAGTTCAGGGGCTGCGCGAGTTTGCGTGTCAGTTGTTAAAACATTTTGCCGAGTTGCGGCGAGACCTTGATTAAGTGCGCTACGGAATTCACCTGGCTTAGGCCCGTAACCAAAGCGGTGAAATAAACGAGCCGTCTCCAGCCGCTGCATATCCATAGCGCCAATGTAAGTGCTCAGCAATCACGATGTAAGGTTTACCCATGAACTCACATGAACTTCTCCGAGAAGAGATCAAAAATAAGGCTGTTGTTCACGGAAAAGTCATTCTCTCTTCAGGTAAAGAGGCTGATTACTACGTTGATCTACGACGCATCA
>WLHB01000006.1 GCA_009702965.1 Actinomycetota bacterium
AGGTGTTCACCGGCAGGTAGAAGATTTACCAGAAGTGGAATACGTGACCCAATGCGATCAAAGTCATCGAGTGTGAGATTAACGCCGGCGCGACCAGCGATAGCAAGAAGGTGCACAACCGCGTTTGAGGAGCCGCCGATTGCACCGAGGGCGACAATTGCGTTGGTGAATGCGCCAAAGGTGAGGATGTCCTGCGGTTTCAAATCTTCTTTCACCATCTCAACGATGCGGCGTCCTGAATCATGGCTTGCTTGAAGTAAACGACTATCGGCAGCTGGAGTACCGGCTAAACCAGGCAACGTCAATCCCAGCGCTTCTGCAATGCAACCCATTGTTGAAGCTGTTCCCATTGTGTTGCAATGGCCTTTGCTGCGAATCATGGAGCGCTCTGATGCGTTGAAGTCTTCTTGACTCATCTTTCCAGAGCGCACGTCGGCGCTAAAGCGCCAGACATCTGTACCGCAACCGAGCATCTTTCCTTTAAATGTTCCGTTTAACATCGGCCCGCCCGGAACAATAATTGCTGGGAGATTTACCGATGTTGCACCCATCAGTAGCGATGGAATTGTTTTATCGCAACCACCAAGGAGAACCACGCCATCTATTGGATTTCCACGGATCATCTCTTCGGCGGCCATTGCAGCTAAGTTGCGCCACAACATGGCAGTCGGGCGAAGGTTAGTTTCACCGAGTGAGAGCATCGGTAAATTGTGAGGAACTCCCCCGGCCTCCCAAATTCCATTTTTTACACTCTGGGCAACTTCATCAAGGTGCATGTTGCAGGGGGTGAGATCAGATGCTGTATTAAGAATTGCTATCTGCGGGCGTGTACCGGTGAAGGCTGAATCAGGATTTCCGCGGCGCATCCATGCGCGATGAATGTATGAGTCCTTTGTATTTCCTGAAAACCAATCAGCGCTGCGCATTCGATAAGTATACGAGGGCAAAGTGGCTTCGTGAAGGGACTTCAGTTTTAGATTGATCTCGGTAGACTAAAGATATGAATAACGAGAACGCTGAAGGAGAGACCACCACAACAAAGAGAGTGCATGATCAAGCACCTTCTGAAGCTTATGGTGAATTTATGAAGACAGGGTGGATCCCTTCTGATCTGCCCGAACTAGCGCCTCTCGAAGTTGTTACCTACGCATATACGCGCAGACAAGTTCTCTCTGCAGCGTTTCCCGACGTACGACTTGTTATTCCTGCCGGTAATTCAAAGGTGCGCGCTAACGATACTGACTACGTCTATCGCCCAGATTCAACTTTTGCTTACTACAGCGGAGTTCAGGGCAGCGATGCGACTGAAGATGCAGTTTTAGTTATGGAGCCGAAGGCTGAAGGCGGCCACGATACTTATTTGTATATACATCCGCGTTCTACGCGTGATACCGATGCTTTCTATCGCGATACCCACTATGGCGAGCTCTGGGTTGGACGTCGCTACACGCTGAGCGAAGCGCAATCTCGATATCAGATTGCTACTCGAAAAGTCACCGAGCTTCAGAATTTTCTTACAGGTACTCCTGCGCTTTTGTTGCGCGGAGGCGATCGCATGGTTGATGCAGCAATTGCAGTTCATCCACGTGAAGAAGAATTCTTGATCTTTACATCTGAGCAACGTCTGATCAAAGATGAATACGAGATTCGCGAGATGCAACTTGCAGTCGATGCGACTGGTTTTGGTTTTAACGATGTGATCTTGACTCTTCCGGCAGCTGCCGAACATCCTCGCGGTGAACGCATTATTGAAGGTGCATTCTTTGGTCGCGCACGCCTTGAAGGTCATGGCGTCGGTTACAACACCATCGCAGCAAGTGGTTCACATGCCTGCGTACTCCATTGGACTCGCAATGATGGTCCCGTTCAACATGGTGATCTTGTGTTAATTGATGCTGGAATCGAAGTTGATTCGTTTTACACCGCAGATATCACGCGCACTCTGCCAATTTCAGGAAAGTTCTCACCAGCTCAACGTGCGCTATATATGTTGGTCTACGAAGCACAACTTGCAGGATTTGCAGCCGTTAAACCTGGTGCAATTTTTTCAGATATTAATAAAGCCTGCCAAGCAGTTTTAGCTAAAGGTTTAGCCGATATGGGCGTCCTTACAGTCAGTGCTGAAGAATCACTGCGACCTGAGGTTGGTCTGCATCGTCGCTGGACTTTGCATGGGGTGAGCCATCACTTAGGACTTGATGTCCATGATTGCGCAAAGGCACGGAAAGAAAATTACACAGATGCCGTATTGCGTGAAGGAATGGTTATCACCGTCGAACCCGGTCTCTATATCCAGCCTGATGATGAACTCTTCACCCCTGAATATCGAGGAATCGGAATCCGCATCGAAGATGACGTGGTTGTGACGGCAAATGGATGTCTCAATCTTTCAGAACGCATCCCGCGCCATCCTGATGCGGTTGAAGAGTGGATCAGAACACTTCAGCAGTCGCGATAAGATTGGATAATGAGCGAATCATTAATCCGCGCGCGGGGACTGACAAAAAAGTTCGATGACTTCACCGCTGTAAATGGCATCGATTTTGATGTTCTTAAAGGCGAATCCTTCGGACTTTTAGGACCAAACGGTGCGGGCAAATCAACTGCAATGCGCATGATTGGTGCAACATCTCAACGTACTTCAGGTGAGCTCACGATTTTAGGTAAAGATCCAGAACAATTTGGCCCACAGATTCGCGCTCACCTTGGCGTTGTGCCACAACAAGATAATTTAGATACTCAGTTAAGCGTTACTGAAAATCTTTACATTTACGGACGTTACTTTGGTCTGAGTCGCAAATTCCTTAAAGGCAAGATCGAAGAACTTTTGGCATTTGCCCAACTTGAAGAGAAGCGAAGTGCAAAGGTTGAATCCTTAAGCGGTGGGATGAAGCGCCGCCTGACAATTGCACGTGCGCTCGTCAGCGAGCCTGAGATTTTAATGCTCGATGAACCCACCACAGGTCTTGATCCTCAAGCTCGACATATCTTGTGGGATCGTCTCTTTAGACTTAAAGAAGATGGTGTGACGCTTCTTATTACTACTCACTTTATGGATGAGGCTGAACAACTCTGTGATCGCCTTGTCGTGATGGATAAGGGTTCGATCATGGCTGAGGGAAGTCCTGCTCAGTTGATTAAAGATTACTCAACGAAGGAAGTTCTTGAAGTTCGCTTTGGTTCAGAGCGCAATGCAGGGATGGCTAATGATTTAGGTCAGCTATGCGAAAGAATTGAAGAGTTGCCAGATCGCATCTTGATGTACACAGAAGATGGTGAAGAGCTTCTCGAGCGAGTGTATAAGAAGGGTTTCCACCCAAAGACATCGCTTGTGCGCCGTAGTTCGCTAGAAGATGTTTTCTTGCGTCTTACCGGAAGAACTTTGGTCGATTAATGAGTTCTTTCCAAGCGCGACAAGGCTCTCTCAAGATTGTTGATGCTGCCAAGGTTGCAGCTCGTGGTGCACTCTTTGTTACCGAGGCCCGCCTGCGCTCAATGTTGAAATGGGTCTGGTTGATCATCTCCATTGCGATCGCTAATCCAGTTCTCTATCTCATCTCCATCGGCTTAGGTCTTGGCTCATATATTGATCAGAATGCAGGTAGCGCAGGTATTGATGGGGTTTCTTATCTAACATTTCTTGCACCAGCGCTCCTTGCAACAGCTGCAATTCAAGGTGCTATGGATGAGAGCGTCTTTCCTACCCTTGAAGGTTTTAAATGGAATAAAACATTCTTTTCGATGAATGCGACACCGTTGAGCGGAAATCACATCGCTATGGGTGTTTTCTTTAATAGTTTGATCCGTACAGTATTTACCGCCGTTCTCTATTGGCTGGTCATGCTCGCATTCGGAGTTCTTGAATCACCACGTGCCTATCTTGCAATCTTTACCGCCGTTATGGCTGGTGCTGCCTTTGGTGCACTGATGCAGGCGCTGGCGGGATTACTCGAAAATGAAAATATGTTCTTTACTATTGTTGAGCGATTTATCATTATGCCGCTCTTCTTATTCTCAGGAACCTTCTATCCGCTTTCAAGTATGCCGATATTCCTACAGTGGATTGGTTGGATTTCACCTTTGTGGCACGCCACTGAATTAGGTCGCTGGCTAACGTATGGATCTGAAATCTCTACTTCGATGTTATTTGTGCACTTTATTTTCTTGAACTCAATTCTTGCAGTTGGACTGTTCGCTTCACGCCGAATCTTCACGAGAAGGTTGGGTAAGTAATGATTCTTTCAACTGCCGTAGCAATCGCTGAAGCCCGCATGGGTAAGCCAGGTGAAAAGTACTATTCAGGTCGCTCACGTGCGATTATGGAGCGAGCCTATATAGCCTTTAAATCATCGACGTGGATGATTGTTATTTCAGGTTTTGTTGAGCCAGTTCTCTTTCTTTTATCTTTTGGTTACGGGCTAAAGGATCTCGTCGGAGATATCACTGTTGCCGGACAACCTGTTGGCTATGTCGCATTTATCGCACCCGCACTTCTTGCGACAAGTGCGATGAATGGCGCGATCTATGACTCAACTATGAATGTTTATTTCAAACTTAAACACGATCGCCTCTATCACGGCATGCTTGCAACTTCACTCGGACCGATGGATGTAGCACTCGGTGAAATCAGCTGGGCACTTTTGCGTGGTCTGTCATACTCCATTGGATTCATGGCAATTGTTGCTCCCCTTGGGCTTATCCCAAGCATGTGGGGCATCTTGGCTATTCCTGCAGCAGTTCTGATCGCTTTTGGTTTTGCATCATTTGGTATGGCTGTTACTTCATATATGAAGTCATTCCAGCAGCTCGAGATAGTAAATGTGGTCTTATTGCCGATGTTCTTATTCTCTGGCTCTTTCTACCCACTAGATGTATTCCCAGAGTGGCTTCAAACGGTCATTCGAATCTTCCCGTTGGCACATGCCATTGATCTTGTGCGTGGGCTAACTCTCGGCAATATCTCATGGGCTTTGGCCGGACATGCGATGTACTTTGTAGTGATGATTGTTATTGGGCTCTTCTTTACTACAAGACGTCTTAACGCTCTCTTTATGCGTTAAGAAGCAATCTGTAATCCGAACCACGCGGCCGCGAGTCCAAAAACCAGCGATAACGTTAAATTGATGGCAACCTCTTTATATTTCTTGAGTTCATAACCAAGGTAGAGGTCGAGAATAAATGTTGACCAGGTTGTAAATGCTCCAGCAAAACCAAGGGCTAGAAAGTCGTGCCAGTGCGTTTTATCTGCAAAGGTGAGACCGACAAGAAAAGATCCGAAGACATTTACGATAAATGTTCCTACGGGTTTGCTGGTGAACTTGCGAAAGTACTGATCGATTAAAAAGCGCGCTGGAGCTCCTAGGCTAGCGCCGAGCACGACATATAGCGCGGTCATGGTTTTGCCTTTATTGTCGCTCGACCATAAGCAATTGCTATAACAATCGTAATGAGCGATGCAACAGCGGTCAGCACCAAATATCCGAAGCCTTTTGCATTTTCACCGACTACTTCGATTGTAATTGCAGAAAATGTGGTCATGCCTCCGCAGAATCCGGGGAGCAAGAACCACCGTACATTCTGCGTCCCACGTCGCTCCATCAAAACCAGAAGGTAGCCAGCAAGTGCCACCCCAATGAGATTGGCATTTAAAGTCGCCGCCGCAGAATCTGATGTGACAAAAGTAAGCGCGTATCGAGTAAGAGAACCAAGCGCGCCACCAATAGCGACGAGAAGAACCGCTTTCAGCGTCTACTCTTTTTTAGGAGAGTGTTTACGATCGTCATGATCGCGCTGATGATTATGACTGCAAAGAGTGCGCTCCAGAAATCTCGAACATCGAGAGCATCGCTCCATCGAGCAGTGAGTGAGAACATCGCAGCGTTAACAACGAAGATGAAGAGTCCGAGTGTTAAAAAAGTGAGCGGGAAGGTGAGAATCTTTACGATTCCTCCGATTACGGC
This sequence comes from Actinomycetota bacterium, assembly GCA_009702965.1. Classification (GTDB taxonomy): domain Bacteria; phylum Actinomycetota; class Actinomycetes; order Nanopelagicales; family Nanopelagicaceae; genus Planktophila. The sequence continues at coordinate 5,961 of WLHB01000006.1, forward strand.
GTTAATCACACCGAAGAGAAGAGCGACCCACAGAAAGGTAAGAGCCCCACCGTTAATGCTGATTCCGGGTACAAGAAGAGTTGCGCACCAAAGAGCGGCTGCAAGTCCAAACCAACGAAGAATCTGTATTCCCATAGGAAGAGTATTACCCTTCGCGACGACGAATCTTGGATCCCAACCAGCGCGCTGGGTCATATTTCACATCTACAACGCGTTCCTTCATCGGAATGATCGCGTTATCGGTAATGCGAATGTGCTCTGGGCAGACTTCGGTACAGCACTTTGTGATGTTACACATTCCCAGGCCATGCTCTTCTTGAGCAGTGCGCTTACGGTTCTTCAACATATCTAGTGGGTGCATATCTAGTTCTGCGATACGGATAAAGAATCGTGGACCAGCAAATGATTTCTTATTCTCTTCATGATCACGAATAACGTGACATGTATCTTGGCAAAGGAAACATTCAATACATTTGCGGAACTCTTGGCTGCGCTCAACATCGATCTGTTCCATGCGAGCCTCGCCTGGGCCAAGATCTGCAGGATGTTCATATGCAGGGATCTCCATCGCCTTTTTATAGTTGAAGGAGACATCTGCAACAAGATCTTTAATAACAGGGAATGCGCGAAGTGGCGTCACTGTAATCTCTTCGCCTTCTTCAAATGAACTCATGCGAGTCATGCAGGCAAGTCGTGGCTTACCGTTGATCTCCATAGAACAAGATCCACACTTACCGGCCTTACAGTTCCAACGAACTGCGAGGTCACCCATCTGGGTTGCTTGTACGCGATGAATTACATCTAGGACTACTTCGCCCTCGTTGGCTTCTACTTCAACGTTTTGAAGTGCGCCACTATTTGAGTCTCCACGCCAGATCCGAAGATTTACTTTGCGCGCCATTAGTTGGAACCGCCTTTCGCAATTTCTTCCGATGTCATGTATTTCTCTAACTCGTGGATATCAAAGAGATCAAAAAGTTCTTTAGGAAGCGTAGGAAGTTTTTGTTCGCGCACAACAACCTCGCTGCCGTTATATGAAGAGATGTGGTTTACCTGGCGCCACTTATCGTTCATACCTGGGAAGTCATCGCGAGTATGTCCGCCACGTGATTCCTCACGAGCAATCGCCGACTTTGCGGTGCTTTCTGCCACCAACAACATGTTGTCAAGATCGAAAGCCAAGTGGAAACCTGGGTTGAATTTACGATCTCCGGCAACGCTCACATTTTGGCTGCGCTTTCGAATATCGGCGATCTTTTCGATCGCATCCTTGAGCTCTGATCCTGTGCGGATAATTCCCACCAGATTATGAGTTACCTCTTGTAGTTCCTGGTGAAGTGAATATGCATTCTCGCCACCTGCGCGTGTAAATGGTGCCTGAATGCGATCAGCTGCAGCTTTTACCGACGCCTCACTGACAGCAACTGCTGTTGCTGACTTAACGTAAGCGGCAGCTCCCATTCCAGCGCGACGGCCAAAGACCAAAAGATCTGACAATGAGTTTCCACCAAGACGGTTTGATCCATGCATTCCGCCAGCAACTTCACCCGCGGCAAAGAGTCCCGGAACACCGATTGCAGCTGCAGTATCTGGCTCTACTTCAACTCCGCCCATCACGTAGTGACAGGTTGGGCCTACTTCCATCGCTTCTTTGGTGATATCTACACCAGCAAGTTCATAGAACTGGTGCCACATAGATGGCAGACGCTTCTTAATGACTTCAGCAGGAATTCGCTTTGAAACATCGAGGAATACACCGCCATGTTCTGTACCGCGACCTGCCTTAACTTCAGAGTTAATCGCGCGTGCAACTTCATCACGTGGCAATAGCTCTGGTGGGCGGCGGTTGTTATCTTGATCTAGATACCAACGATCAGCCTCTTCTTCATTATCTGCATACTTATCTTTAAATACATCTGGGATGTACTTAAACATAAATCGCTCGCCGAGAGTGTTGGTGAGAACTCCACCTTCGCCACGAACGGATTCGGTAACAAGAATTCCTCGCACAGATGGTGGCCATACCATTCCCGTTGGATGGAATTGCAAAAATTCCATATCGACAAGATTGGCTCCGGCCTTAAGAGCTAGCGCGTGGCCGTCTCCAGTACCTTCCCATGAGTTTGAGGTAATTTTAAATGTCTTTCCAACGCCACCGGTTGCAATAATTACTGCTTGGGCTTCAAATAAAACTTCATTGCCACCTTCGCGCCAGTATCCATATGCGCCTGCGACAACACCTTTCTCTTTAATGATCTCTGTGATCGTAAGTTCGGCAAAGACGCGAATGTTTGCTTCTGCATTTCCATATTCGCGTGCATCTTTTTGTTGTAGTTGAACAATCTTCTGCTGCATTGTGCGGATGAGTTCAAGACCTGTGCGGTCACCTACATGTGCAAGGCGTGGATATTCATGTCCGCCGAAGTTACGCTGACTGATCTTTCCTTCTTTGGTGCGATCAAAGAGCGCACCCCACATTTCGAGTTCATAGATGCGATCAGGAGATTCTTTGGCGTGAAGTTCTGCCATTCTGTAATGGTTAAGGAATTTTCCACCTCGCATTGTGTCGCGGAAGTGAACCTGCCAATTATCTCCACTATTGACGTTACCCATCGATGCAGCTGCGCCACCCTCTGCCATAACAGTGTGTGCCTTACCGAATAGTGATTTACAGATGATGGCAACGCGAAGGCCCGCTTCTCGTGCTTCTACGGCAGCGCGAAGACCGGCGCCGCCCGCACCAATAACAAGGACGTCGTATTTATAGCGTTCTAGTTCAGTCATGTCTGTGTCCCTTAGAATCACTCGAAGAAGTAGAAGTTTGTCCATGCGCCAGAGGCGACTTGGCGGACGTAGATATCGGCAAATGCAACTGCGAAGAGTGAGATCCATGCAAAGAGGGCATGTGAATGATTCAGGCGTGAAATTGTCGTCCATGCCTTATATCGAATTGGGTGCTTGGAAAAATGTTTTAACCGTCCACCAATAGTGTGGCGACATGTGTGACATGAGAGCGAGTACATCCAGAGCATCGCGGCGCTAAAGACCAAGACAAGTGAACCAACGCTCATAGCACCCCATTCACCGTCTTTATTTTTAAAAGAGATGATTGCATCGTAGGTGAGGATCACATTAAAAATTAGACCTGCATAGAAAAACCATCGGTGAGCGTTCTGCAAGATCAGTGGTTGACGAGTTTCGCCGGTGTACTTCTTATGTGGTTCAGCAACTGCGCACGCTGGTGGTGACATCCAGAACGCACGGTAATACGCCTTGCGGTAGTAGTAACACGTCATGCGGAAACCGAGAGGGAAGATCAAAATGATAAGTGCTGGTGAAAGTGGGAAATTAAATATTTGTGCGCTGATAGGTGCAAAGCCGCCAATGACCGCTTCATCGACACATGCCTCTGAAAGACATGGTGAATAGAAAGGTGAGATTAAGTGGTCTTTATAGTAATAATCACCCTCGAAGGCGCGGAAGGTTGCATAGATAACAAAGCTAAAGAGAACTCCGAATGTAGCTAGTGGTTGCAACCACCACTTATCCGTGCGAAGCGTGCGCTCTTTAATCTGCGCACGCGATGGAGAGAAAACTCCTGACATTCTTTAGTACCCCTTTTGCCCGCTCTCGCCACAACTGGGTGGCTTTAATAAGGCAAGTGTGCGCCGATTAAGGCAAAGGCGCTAGGTGGTTGCCCGTGTACTGGCTATGAAGTCAGCCACAAATAAGGGAGATAAAAATAAAACTGGCGGAGGGCGTGGGATTTGAACCCACGAGGCTTTCACCTGCCGGTTTTCAAGACCGGTGCACTCGGCCGCTATGCGAGCCCTCCGTGGGAGAGGTTACATGAAGAAAGGCGTATCTAAAAAATCGAGAGTTTTTAGGCAGGAAGGTCGAGCAGTTTTTCGATGATCTTGGCAACGCCATCTTCTTTACATGGCTCTGCCACATCTTTTGCAAAAGTCTGCGCATCAGGGTGGCCATCAGCCATTGCAAATGAGCGACCACACCACTCAAGCATGGAAAAGTCATTGGGGTTATCGCCAAATGAAACACATTCATCGGCTGAAATTCCAAGCCGCCCTGCCATCAAAGCGAGCGTCTCTCCTTTTGAAATACCTTTCGCTGAAATTTCTAGCAGTGACGCGGTCGGACTTGAGTGTGTAACGGTTACAAGATCACCGATCTCACGAATAGCAATCTCTAACATCTCATCTGATGTGTATTCATGTCCTGAACACCGTACTAACATTTTCAAAATTGGAAGTGTGAGAACTTCTTCAATCTGATTGCAACCATCATGATCAATTCCAGCATCCCAGATTGCGACGTACGATTTTTCGCGTTTGAAATAGTTGTGGGATTCAACGGCAAATGAAACTCCAGAAATGGCGTTACGTAAACGCTTAATAGTTTCGTGCAATAGATCATCTGGGATGGCCCACTCTTCGATTACATTTCCATTAAGAAGGTCGTAATGCATTGCGCCGTTACAACAAATCGCGTTGCCATAACCAAAGGCATCTTTGATTTCACCCATCCAGCGCGGTGGACGTCCAGTGACAAACCAAATTTCAACGCCTAGATCGCGTGCGCGCTGAAAGGCGGCAAGTGTGCGGGGTGTGATGGTTCCATCATGATGAACAATTGTTCCATCGAGATCAGTTGCGATTAATTTTGGGCGAGTTGTACCTAGATTCACACAAGCTCAAATCGCGTCATACCAAGAAATGGTTGCAGTGCAGCAGGAACATTAACTGTCCCATCTGCATTTTGATGATTCTCTAGAATCGCAACAATCATGCGAGGAATCGCTACAAGCGTGCCATTAAGTGTGGCGATAGCTTTTGTGCCATCACTATCCTTATAGCGAATATTTAAGCGGCGGCCCTGAAATTCGGTGCAGTTCGATGTACTTGTGACCTCGCGGTAAGCACCTTGTGTTGGTATCCATGCCTCAATATCGAATTTGCGGTTAGCGCTAGAACCAAGATCACCTGAGGCGACATCGATTACGCGATATGGAATCTCCATCGCGTTGAGGAAATCCTTCTCCCATTGCAATAGACGCTTATGCTCTTCTTTAGCCTCTTCAGGCTTACAGAATGAGAACATTTCGACCTTATCAAATTGATGAACGCGAATAATCCCGCGGGTATCTTTGCCATAACTTCCTGCTTCACGACGGAAACATGATGAGTAGCCGGCATATCTCAATGGAAGTTTTGCTCCATCTAGTACTTCATCCATGTGAAAGGCTGCGAGTGGGACTTCACTTGTTCCAACTAAGTAATAGTCATCTTTTTCAAGATGATAAACGTTCTCTGCTGCTTGTCCTAGAAAGCCAGTACCTTCCATCGCTGCAGGCTTAACTAGCACTGGTGGGATAACGGGAATAAATCCTGCCTTGGTCGCAGAAGAAATTGCATAGTTAACGAGTGCAAACTCAAGTAGCGCGCCAACACCGGTTAAGTAATATGAACGGGAACCTGAAACCTTCGCTCCGCGTTCTGTGTCGATTGCGCCAAGAATTTTGCCTAACTCAACATGATCTTTTGGTTCAAAACCAGCGGCTGAAAAATCACGTGGTGTTCCTACGTGTTCGATAATGACGAAGTCTTCTTCGCCACCGATTGGGGCATCGGGATCTAAAACATTTGAAATAACCATCGCAAGAGAATGAGCCGTAGCCTCAAGGTCTGCCCTCTTTGCATCAGCAGCTTTTACCTTATCCGCCAGCTCTTTTGAGTTAGCCAATAGCGCTGCTTTTTCATCGCCTTTAGCCGCGCCTACAGATTTAGATAAGACATTTTGCTGTGCCCGTAATTGTTCAAATTCTGTGATTGCAAGACGTTTTGCATCATCACTTGCAAGGACTTTATCTACAATCGCGACATCTTCGCCGCGACCTTTCTGGGATGCGCGTACAACATCGGGATTCTCGCGGAGGAATTTAATATCTATCATTTTCGCACCTCTCGTGGATATGAACCCAAGAATCTAATCTCGTCACAAATTTCACCCAATTCAGTGAGCGAACGTGCAACGGGTTCATCCTGACAATGTCCTTCAACATCAATGATGAAATGATAATGGCCGAGCTCGCGACCGGTGGGGCGACTCTGAATAAATGTCAGGTTTACATTGTGGTCGGCGAAAACTGTGAGAATTTCCAGCAGAGCACCAGCATGATCAATATCAATAAAGAGTGCGACAGAGGTTCTATCATCACCCGTTGGGGCTGGGATGTCGCCCGGTTTTTGAACTAAAACAAATCGCGTAACCGCTCCATCGTTATCGCCAATATTCTCTTCAATAATTGTGAGACCAAAGTGTTCAGCGGCAGCGCTAGATGCGATAGCTGCATCAAATTCGCCACGTGAAAGTGCTTGAGCAGCTGCGGCGGTAGATGATGTGGGCACTAACTCAGCATGCGGATAGCGCTGCGCAATATATGTGCGGCATTGCGCCTCTGCATGTGGGTGTGTAGCAATTGTAGAAATAGTTGTGTTGGCCGATGTGGACATGAGAGCGAAGGTGACAGGCAGCGTTACTTCGCCAGCAACCACAAGAGGGGTTCCTGTCGCTAATTCATCTAGCGTTCTAGCAACAACACCCTCAACGGAATTCTCGATCGGCACAAGTGCGTACTCGGCTTCACCTGAGCGAACGGCGTCGAGTGCGGCGGTGACATTTGCATATGGAACGCGTAAATCCTGCGCGGTGGTTATCTTCTTGAGCGCGGCCTCAGTAAAGGTCCCCACTGGACCGAGATAGGCATATGTACTCACTGCCCAAGGATAGCCGAGCACGGTACTTCGATCTCACCTGGCATTAGGCTTAGCGATATGAATAGCCTCTTCTTTGAAAGCGCGGCGCGCTCGGCTATTGGATTGATTCGTAATGGAAATGAAGATGGTGCACTGACCCACCCGCGATTACTTGCAGTAGCAGATGGAATGGGTGGGCATGCTGGTGGTGAAGTTGCCTCATCGATTGCACTCTTAGTCCTGGCTCGTCGTTCAACAATTTTCTTGGATCAAGAATTCGATCAAGATTCTGCTGATGATCTTTTTAATTCATCGATTGAAGATATTGATGAGGCGCTAAAGGAGGCAAGTGATGAGGATCCAGATTTAGCTGGGCTAGGTACAACTCTCACTTCGTTATTTTTACGGAACGATCAATTAGCTCTCTTACATGTAGGTGACTCGCGGCTCTATCGAATTCAAGGTACAAAGATTGAACAATTAAGCATTGATCACACCGTGATGCAGGAGTTGCTCACCGCAGGAACAATCACCGAAGAAGATATTGCCGAGCATCCTCAGAGATCTATGCTCACTCAAGCGCTCATGGGCACTTGTTCACTCTCTATCGCACTTCACCTTTTCGATGTAAAGGAATCTGATCGATTTATTCTCTGCAGTGATGGGCTCTCAGGAGTTCTCGATGATCAAAAAATATTCTCACTCGTTCAATCACTCGCACCTGAAGAAGCGGTAGCTGCCCTTGTTGACGCTGCATATGTACAAGGCGCACCAGATAATGTCACCGTCATTGTTGCCGATATTGCATCTGGGCAGCCTCACAATGAAAACCTAGAATTCTTTGGAACGGCCACAGCATGAATGCAAAACTTTTAGGTGATCGTTATCTTCTTGGTGAAATGATCGGTACTGGCGGTATGGCAGATGTTTATACCGCTCAAGATCAACGACTTTCACGCGAAGTCGCAGTAAAAATCCTCCGTAGTGATTTAGCGAAAGATCAATCCTTTGTTGCGCGCTTTCGCAAAGAGGCAAAAGCGGCGGCGGGACTTAACCATCCAGGAATTGTTGCCGTCTATGACTCCGGTGAAGATCCAGCTCCATATATTGTGATGGAGCTCGTCACCGGGCATACCTTGCGCGAACTTATTCATGCTGGCGAACGTATTGAATGTAACCGCGCACTTGAAATTGTCGTTGGGGTCTTAGAAGCACTTGATTACTCACATATGCGTGGAATTGTTCACCGCGATATCAAGCCTGCCAACATTATGATCACCAGTAATGGTGATGTGAAGGTGATGGATTTTGGAATCGCCCGTGCAATCGATGATCTCGGTGCAACTCTGACGAGTACGTGGAATATTGTCGGTACCGCGCAATACCTTTCACCTGAACAAGCACAGGGTTCGATTGCAGATGCGCGAAGTGACCTTTATTCGACTGGATGCTTGCTCTATGAACTTCTTACGGGACGTCCACCATTTACTGGAGAGACGCCAGTCTCGATAGCCTTACAACACGTATCCGCTCAATTTTTACCTGCTCGCTCAATCCAACCTGATCTTCCTGCCGATGTTGAAACCGTTCTTGCTGTTGCGTTAAGCAAAAGCCCTGATGCTCGTTATCAAGATGCGCTCTCGATGTTGGCAGATGTTAAGCGTTTAAAGAGTGGTGTTCAGGTCACAACAAAGATTGTTCGAGTACATCCATTTAAGCGTCGTAGTTTTATCATCGCTGGCATCTCTGTCTTTATCGCAGCGACTCTTGCAATTGTTGGACTCTCACTCAATGGAGCCTCAGAGCCGAGTGTGGGTTATGAACTACCAAATGTCATTGGTTTAACTGAAGATCAGGCGCGTGAAGCGCTCAGTGAATATCTTGTTACGCTCACGCGCGCCCATGATCCTCGAATCCCTGCAGGGCGAATTGCTAGCCAAATCCCCCTTGCATCAAGTGATGTGCCACCGGGTTCAGGAGTAGTTCTCACCATCTCTGATGGCCCAGGAGATGCGATAGTTCCAGATGGATTAATTGGACTTGATCTTATTGACGCTCGCGCAGCCCTTGCCGCTGTTGGTTTAGTGGTCTCACAAACAATTGCGACATCCTCGACTGAATTGCAAGGAACCGTTCTTGAGGTCACACCAGTTGCAGGTTCAACAATTACTGCCGGTTCGGGCGTTATTTTAACGATTGCAAATGGCGAGGTCGAAGTACCGAACCTTCTGGGTGTTGAAGCGATTCAGGCAAAAACACTTCTCTTTAACGCAGATTTCCTCATCAAGGAATTTTATGACTATGACCCAACACAACCGATTGGTGTCGTTATTCGTCAAGCACCTGATGCAGGTACTTCGCAGACCATTGGTAATTCAGTAACAATTACAATAAATCGAGCGCCTTAAACTTTTCCAAGAACCGGTGCGAGCCCAATCAACTTTGCGAGCGCACCTTTATCACCACACTCTGTTAGCCAGTTTGCCAACATAAGATGGCCATGTTCTGTAAGAACTGACTCTGGGTGAAATTGCACGCCTTCGATTGGCAGAGTTTTATGTCGCATCGACATTACAACTCCTGTATCTGTCTTTCCAGTTATCTCTAACTCTTTGCCGATAGTTCCAATTTCAACTGCTAGTGAGTGATAACGAGTAGCGGTAAATGGAGTAGGTACCTTCGTATAGACGCCGGTGCCATCGTGATGCACAAGAGAAGTTTTTCCATGCAGGAGTTCAGGTGCTCTAGACACCGTTGCACCAAAGGCAACTCCGATTGCTTGGTGGCCTAAACAGACACCAAAAAGTGGAATTGAATTCTCGGCGCAGTACTTAATCATCGCAACACTTACCCCGGCCTCTTCGGGTGTTCCCGGCCCTGGAGAGATAAGGACTCCGTCATATTTCTGTGCCTCTGACGCTTCGACTTCGTCGTTACGCACCACAGTGCACTCCGCCCCTAATTGCTGCAGGTATTGCACCAAGTTAAAGACAAAAGAGTCATAGTTATCGATGACAAGAATGCGGGTCATAGCGTTATTCTTACCTATTACTTCTGATCCCGTTACCTCAAGCTTGGCGCGATGTGGCGCAATCACCCTCTCTCCGTGTAATCTGGGGCTATGCCTAAATCGAAATTGCGCAAGAAAGTCCAAGAGTCACACGCTCACGATGAGCAGATGCATATGGATGAACCACATGCTCCTCTTGAGAGTCCATCATGGCTAGCACCTGTGATGGTCGCCAATTTCCTCATCGGTCTCTTCTGGATTGTGACCTTCTACGTCTCTGAAACTCGTTACCCAGTCCCTGGAATTGGTAACTGGAACATGATCGTCGGCTTTACCTTTATCGGTATTGGCTTCTCTCTAGCGACAAAGTGGCGCTAACCCTCACTCTTTAGATCTATTTCTCAGCCTTCTCTCAGTTTTTTAGAGGAGCATGTATTCCATGAGTGGTGAGAAGAACGGCCAACGAATTCTCGTTGTTGATGATGAAGTAAATATCAGTGACCTGATTGCAACTAGCCTGCGATTTGTTGGCTTCGAGGTGCGTACTGCCGCTACTGGTTCACAAGCTCTCGCTATCGCTGAAGATTTCAAGCCGCATGCAATAGTCCTTGATGTCATGCTTCCTGATCAGGATGGTTTTGAAGTTTGTCGCCAAATCCGTAACGAAGGTATCGATGTCGGAGTCTTATTTCTTACCGCTAAAGATGGAATGGAAGATAAAGTCGCAGGGCTGACAATCGGTGGCGATGATTACATGACAAAGCCTTTCAGTCTTGAAGAGCTTGTCGCAAGAATTCGTGCGTTATTACGTCGTATTGGTGTAGTTGAGATCGAACATGATGATGAAAAAATTCGTTTTGCAGATCTAGAGCTCAACGAAGCAACACACGAAGTTCATCGCGCTGGCCATCTTCTTGATCTTTCACCTACAGAGTTCACATTGACGCGTTACCTACTGATCAATTCAGATCGTGTGGTTTCAAAATCACAGATACTTGATCATGTCTGGGAGTACGATTTTCGCGGTGATGCTGGAATTGTTGAAACATATATCTCATACCTTCGCAAGAAGATAGATATCTTTGATCCCCCACTTATCCATACTGTTCGTGGGGTTGGGTATCGACTCAAAGTACCGAGTGAGCAATAGTGAAAAGTCCCTTCTCGCAATGGAGTCTACGTAATCGCCTTGTTCTCGGCGTTGCCTTACTCTCATCACTAGGTTTTATCGCATCTGGTGTTGTTGCGCAGAAATCACTTGAAACTTTTCTCGTGCAGCAAATCGATGACCAGCTCCTTACTGTTGCAAGCGGTGCTCTGCCTCGAATAAGCCAGGCTGGAATCATTGATGATGAGCAAGAACGAGAAATGCGATCTTTCTCCGCTCGTGAAGATGATGACGATGATGACGATCTTCCAGTGAGCCCTCTGACGAGCGTGCCAACAACGACTTCGCTTACTCTATTAAATGCACAAGGTGATGTTATTGGTCGCCTTGGTGGTGGCTTAAACCGAGTATCAGCAGCTGATTTCTTGCAAGGAATTTCACTTGATGAAACTGCTGCTTTCGCTGGCAAGCCATTTACTCTTAAATCTGCTGAAGAGAATTTCAGGGTTTTAGCGCTGCCTTTACCAGCCAACCTTGGATCGGTTGCAATCGCACAATCACTTGATGATGTTGAGCGAACATTAAACAGATTGCAGTGGCTCTTACTTCTTATCGGCGGCATAGTGATTGCATTTATTGCAATTGCTTCCCGTTTAGTGATCAAGGTCAGCCTCAAGCCACTTTCACGCGTGGAAGAGACGGCAGAGAAGATCGCTTCCGGTGATCTTTCCGCTCGCCTTCCAGATGCTAAACCTTCAACTGAGGTGGGTCGCTTGACTACATCGCTCAATACAATGTTGTCGCGCATTGAAGAATCATTTTTGGCTCGCCAATCAAGTGAAGAGAAGTTGCGTCGCTTTGTCGCTGACGCCTCTCATGAACTTCGTACGCCGTTAACGGCGATTAGAGGATTCGCCGAACTTCACCGCCAAGGTGCCGTCTCTGGAGAAGCAGAGACAAAGGCTCTTCTCGGACGAATTGAGGGTGAATCAGTACGGATGGGCTCACTTGTTGAAGATCTTTTATTGCTCACTCGACTCGATCAAGGTCGCCAGATGCAACACATTCCTGTTGAGATGATTACAACAATAAATGATGCTGTCGCATCCGCTCGAGTCATCGGAGCCGATCACCCAATTACGGTGGTCGCTTCAGAGGATGAGTTGTATACATTGGGCGATCCACACCGAATTCATCAGGTGATTGCTAACTTATTGACCAACGCGAGAACACATACACCTGCAGGAACACCAATCACAGTATCCGTTGCTATCGATAGCGATGGTGTGCGTGTTTCGGTTGCAGATAAAGGACCTGGTTTAAGCGCTGACGATCAGAGGCAGATTTTTGAACGCTTCTACCGCGCCGATTCTTCACGAGTTCGAATTGATGGTGAGGGAAGCGGTTTAGGTCTCTCAATTGTTGATGCGGTCATGAAGGCACATGGCGGTAGCGTCTCAGTGAGCTCTGTATTAGGAGAAGGCGCAACATTTACTTTATTTTTTCCGCCATCAGATAGCTAATTAATTCTTACTGTTGCGGTCCTAAAGATTCCATAGCCCGCAAAGTTTCAATGCGCTCTTCAATGGGTGGATGTGTAGAGAAAAGTTTAGATACCGCTTTGCCATCAAGTGGTGATTCAATCCAAATATGAGCAACCGCATTTGATCGCTGACGCACAACAGTTGAATCGATAGCTAGGGTTTCAAGTGCGCGACGTAGCCCTGCAGGATTGCGGGTAAATGAAACTGCGGTGGCATCTGCAAGAGATTCACGCTTGCGAGAAATAGCGCTACGCAGAAGCGCTGCTGCCATTGGCGCCAAGATCATTATTACAAGTGAGACAACAAGCAGGATTGGGTTTGAATTACCGTCACGGCGATCTCGTCCGCCACCGAAGATCATCATGCGAGCCATGAAATCGCTGAGAATCGCGATTGCACCGGCAGTCGTTGCCGCAACGGCTGAAACCAAAGTATCTCGATTAGCAACGTGTGCCATCTCGTGTGCGATGACGCCCTGTAATTCATCACGATCCATCACTTCAAGAATGCGAGTAGTAAATGCAATCAGTGCATGTTCTGGATCTCGACCAGTTGCAAAAGCATTAGGGGCACTGTCCTGAACGATCGCAACTTGAGGCATTGGAAGTCCGCTTGCAATAACAACTTCTTCAATGAGGTTAAAAAGTTCGGGGTTATCTTCGCGAGAAATCAGTTGTGCGCCGGTCATTTTTAAAACTAATTTATCTGAACCGTAATAAGAGCCCCACACACCAATAAGTGAGATGCCCACGGCGATGGGGACGATAAATGACGTTGTACCTGCGCCAAAGTAAGTCAGGGCTGCGTAAGCGACTAACCAAGTTAATCCACCCATTGCAGCAAGGAGAAAATAAGTTTTACGCTTATTTGATCCCTCTGCGTTGCGAAAATTTGATGACATGTATTTAGAAATTAACCTTTGGTGCTTTGCGTGCCTCTGGATCTTCCACTTCATAGAAGTCGCGAGCGCTCACCTTTGCAAATCCAGCGAAGAAGCTAGTTGGAATTGTTGCAACCGCTTCATTGAGAGCACGCACATTGTCGTTATAGAACTGGCGAGCAAATGCCACCTTATTCTCAGTTGTTGAAAGCTCTTCCTGAAGAGAGAGAAAGTTTGCTGATGCTTTGAGATCTGGATACGCCTCTGCAACTGCAAGAAGTCCGCGCAGTGCTTGTGTGAGCATTCCATCGGCAGCTGCGACATCTGCAACTCCGGTAGCTGATGTTGCTTTGGCTCGCGCAGATACGACAGCATCAAATGTAGATTGTTCGTGCGCTGCATATCCTTTTACTGTTTCCACGAGATTAGGGATTAAATCTGAACGGCGCGTGAGTTGAACTTCGATCTGAGCAAATGCTTCATCGACGCTGATATTCAGACGAATTAGTCGGTTGTATTGAGCAACAAAGAAGATTGCGAGAAGTGCGATGACACCGAGAATGATCAAGATTTCCATAATAGATTTAACCCCTTCACCGAAAGAGTTATTCCCGTTCGGTTAGTCGATCTTACTCCGATGGAAGTTAAGGAAGGAGCGGCTCGGAGTTGGGCCACGCTGACCCTGGTAGCGCGAACCATACTTCTCGCTTCCATATGGGTGCTCGGCAGGGGATGAAAGTTTGATCAGACAGAGCTGACCGATCTTCATTCCAGCAAAAAGTTTTACAGGAAGGTTTGCAACATTAGAAAGTTCTAGAGTGATGTGGCCAGAAAAACCTGGATCGATAAATCCGGCGGTTGAATGTGTGAGCAAGCCAAGGCGACCAAGGGATGACTTACCTTCAAGGCGCCCAGCGATGTCATCTGGCAAGGTGATTACTTCATAGGTGCTCGCTAGAACGAATTCACCTGGGTGCAAGATAAACGGCTCAGCGCCATCTGCGATCACTTCTCGGGTCAGCTCAGGCTGCTCAAGTGATGGGTCGATCACCGAGTACTTATGGTTTTCAAAGACTCGGAAGAATTTGTCGAGCCTGACATCAACTGATGACGGCTGAATCATCGCCTCGTGGAAGGGTTCGACGCCTACGCGTCCTGCGGAAATTTCGCTTCGAATATCGCGATCACTGAGTAGCACGGCGTGAGCCTATCTCCCACGGCGCGAAAATCAATTGAAGCCACAACTTGCATAAGTTACTGGCGGGTAGCACCATATCGCCATGGGACATTACATAGCCAACCTCCGTGACATTGAATTCTGCCTCTATGACCTCCTCGGTCGTGACAAGGTTCTTGGAACTTCTTTATATTCTGAAATAGACCGCGAAACCGCGAGCGGAATGCTCGAAGAAGTTAAGCGTATGTGCGAGAACGATCTCGCTGATTCCTTTGTTGAAGGCGATCGCATCGGAACAGATTTCAATAAGGCCACAGGCGATATCAAGCTCCCTGAAAGTTTTAAGAAGTCATACAAGGCATACGTTGATGGTGAATGGTGGCGTCTTGATGCACCAACTGATCTCGGTGGAATGAAAGTTCCGCCATCACTTCGTTGGGCAATTGCTGAAATGGTTCTTGGTTCAAACCCGGCAATTCACATTTATGCATCTGGTTATGCATTTGCACAAGTTGCTTACGTTCTTGGCACAGATGTTCAAAAGACAATGGCAAAACATATGGTTGATCGTCATTGGGGTGCAACGATGCAGCTAACTGAACCTGATGCAGGTTCAGATGTTGGCGCTGGTCGCAGCAAGGCTGTGCAGCAACCAGATGGAACGTGGCATATCACCGGAACAAAGCGCTACATCACTTCAGGTGATGCTGATCTTTATGAAAACATTATGCACTTCACACTCGCTCGTCGCGAAGGTGGCGGACCAGGTACAAAGGGTCTCTCACTATTTTTGATTCCAAAGTTTATGTTTGATCTTGAGACAGGTGATCTTGGAAAGCGCAACGGAGTCTATGTCACAGGTGTAGAACATAAGATGGGTCTTAATGTTTCAGCAACGTGTGAAGTAAATCTTGGTGAGCACGAACCTGCAGTCGGATATCTTCTCGGTGATGTTCATGAAGGCATCGCACAAATGTTCAAAGTGATTGAATTTGCTCGCATGATGGTGGGAACAAAGGCGATTGCAACACTTTCTGCTGGATACCAGCAGGCACTGGCATACTCCAAGACCCGTATTCAGGGTGGAGATATGAAGGTAATGAACGATAAGGCTTCACCTCGTGTCAGCATTATTCATCACCCAGATGTGCGTCGTTCTTTGATGGTGCAGAAGTCTTATTCAGAAGGTATGAGAGCCCTCGTTCTCTACACAGCAACTATCCAAGATGAGATAGAACTTGCGCGCCAGGCTGGAGATGAAGATCTTCTAGCAAAGATGGAGGCGCTCAATGATCTCTTGCTCCCTGTTGTTAAGGGTTATGGATCAGAGAAATCGTGGACACTTCTTGGAACTGAATCACTACAAACATTTGGTGGCGCAGGCTTCACAGAAGATTGGCCGCTAGAGCAATATGTTCGTGATGCAAAGATCGATACCTTGTATGAAGGTACTACTGCAATTCAGGGACTTGATTTCTTCTTCCGCAAAGTTGTTAAAGATGGCGGAAAAGCACTTGGTCTTCTTGGAAAAGAGATTTCAAAGTTTGCTGAAACCGGTGGAGCACATGAAGTACAGAAGCAAGCGCTTCTCAAGGCACTTGGTGATCTACAAGGAATGGTTGGAGTTCTTGTCGGCCACGCAATGGCATCTCAGGAAAAAGCTGACGAGATTTACAAGGTGGGCTTAAATACTTCTCGCGTACTCATGGCAGTCGGTGACATCATCACCGCATGGCTCTTGCTACGCCAGGCAGATATCGCATCTGCAAAGATCGCTGAAGGTGCAGGAAAAGATGCTGCTTTCTTTGAGGGAAAGATTGCATCGGCTCACTTCTTTGTGGCCAACTACCTTCCACACATCACAGCTGATCGTAAGATCGTTGAGGCCACAGATAGTGCAATCATGGAGATCTCCGAGAACGCTTTCTAATCAGATACTCTTCTCGGATGCTTAATCGCTTCCGAGGTGAGATTTACCTGATTTTAGGTGCCATCTTCTTCTCCTTCAATGGAGTGATTTCAACGCTGGTCTTAGACCACATGTCACCCTTCCGCCTTACTCAAGTGCGTTGCATTGGCGCATTTATTATTATTTTTCTTATTGTTGCGATGCGAGACGGGCAATCACTGCGCACTACAAGAAAAGAACTTCCCACATTAATTGTCCTCGGAATTGTTGGCTTTGCAGCAGTACAGGCGGGATATTTCTTGGGTATCCAGCGCGGAGTTCCACTGAGCCTTGTCCTTATTATTGAATTCACCGCACCAATCTGGATTGTTCTCTGGATTAAATTTGTGCAGAAGAGGCATGTACCCAATGCAATGTGGGGCGGAGTCACTCTCTCCTTTATCGGCCTCGTCTTTATCGCAAAGGTCTGGGATGGTTTGATCTTTGATCTCATTGGAATTCTTGGCGCACTTGTCTCCGCCTTTGCTCTCGCTGTCTACTTTCTTGTTGGCTCTAAAGTTGGGCAGACGCGTTCTGCTCAATCAATGACTGTCTGGGGTCTTGGAATGGCCGGCCTTACATGGGCTCTAGTGATGCCTGTATGGCAATTTCCATTTGAAGTATTTTCACTCGAGATGAATCTTCAAGGAATCTTTGATGGAACATTTCTTCCGGGTTGGGTTTTAATTGCCTGGATTATCGTTATGGGAACAATTGTTCCCTATCTCTTTGTTGTTGGTGGCCTGCGCCGTTTATCTCCATCAAATGCGAGTGTGATGGGAATGATTGAACCGGTTTTAGCGGGAGCATTCGCATGGATTTGGTTGGCTCAGAGTTGGGCGCCAATTCAATTAAGTGGCGCTGCAATTGTTCTTGTTGGAATTTATATTGCAGATAGAGCAAAGATCGCAGCGACGAACGCTAAATAGTTATTCGTTCCATCCGCCATCACCAGGTGAAGCGGGTTGTTTAAAATCAGATGGCTGTGATGAGGTGAAGTCGCGACCTGAACCAGGATTTGCTGCCATATCTGTAAAGCGAGCAAAGTGAAGTTGTGCGGTCACGGTAATGGTGCGTGTAGGTCCGTTACGGTGCTTTGCAACGATTAGATCTGCCTCGCCTTGGCGGTTCTGTGAATCGTACATATCTTCGCGGTGGAGCAAGATAACAACGTCAGCATCTTGTTCAATCGATCCAGATTCACGTAGGTCAGAGAGCATTGGAACCTTATTTGTACGCTGCTCCGGGCCACGGTTGAGCTGAGAGATTGCAATAACCGGTACATCGAGTTCCTTCGCCATAAGTTTAAGTTGGCGAGAGAATTCAGAGACCTCTTGCTGACGATTTTCTACGCGCTTACCTGATGTCATCAGCTGTAGGTAATCGATAACAACGAGCTGCAAGTTATGGCGCTGCTTGAGGCGACGGGCCTTAGCGCGGATCTCCATCATCGATAGGTTTGGTGAATCATCGATAAAGAGTGGAGCATCTGAAATTTCGCCCATACGACGAGCAAGTTTTGCCCAATCATCATCGCTGAGTTGTCCTGAGCGAATACTGTTAAGACCAACGCGCGCCTCTGCCGACAACATACGCATAGTGATTTCAGATTTCGACATTTCAAGAGAGAAGATCACAGATGTTTTATTCTCGTGAATAGATGCATGGCGCGCGATATCAAGACCAAGTGTTGACTTTCCAACTGCAGGTCGCGCTGCAAGAACGATCATATTTCCAGGATGTAATCCGTGAGTGAGTAGATCAAGATCGCGGAAACCAGTCTTTACACCTTCAACACCCGCGCCCTTTGAAATTGCTTCAATCTCATCGAGTGCTTGCGGCAAAATTGTAGAGAGCTGTACATAATCCTCTGATGAACGTCGCTCTGTAACCGCGTAGACCTCTGCCTGTGCTTGATCAACTGCATCATCTACTTCACCTTCGGCGTTATATCCCAGTTGAACAATCTTTGTTCCTGCCTCGATAAGGCGGCGCATAATTGCATGTTCCAAAATAATTTTTGCGTAGTACCCGCCATTTGCAGCAGTTGGTACGGAAGAGATCAGCGTATGTAGATATGGCGCACCACCGGCGCGTGCAATATCTCCGCGCTTTGTTAACTCTGCAGAGACGGTAATTGCATCTGCTGGTTCGCCGCGTCCATAGAGATCGAGAATGGCATCAAAGATAAGTTCGTGGGCAGGTCGATAGAAATCGCGTTCGCGAATAACTTCAATAACATCTGCAATTGCATCTTTAGATAACATCATTGCGCCGAGAACAGATTGTTCTGCGATGAGATCTTGTGGTGGTGTGCGCTCAAAGTCAGCGCCTACAGTTGAAAATGATCGGCTTGAATTGTTGGGGAGTTCTGCAATGCTCACAGTGCACACCCTCCCATCGGCCACCGACATCTATCTAAACTGACAACTAAATTGTTAGAGCCAGGTGCGAAACTTAGGCGTAGCGGGTGGCTTTGCGCGAAAAAAGGGCGATCACCGTGTGGAGAAGTTGTGCATAAGGGGGTGGATAACCCGACCTTTACCTGTGGATGGGTGTGTATAAGGTGTGGGTAAGTCTGCGATTACGGTGAACAGCGCGTTAAAAGTCCTGTTCAAAGGCTAACTCTTCCTCCACAGGGTGAATGGGGAAGAAAGATTTCAAAGTCTTATCAGGTGAGATTGCCTGCTTTCCAAAGTAAGCCAACTGCGGTGGGAGTATTACTCCCATGATCGTTGATTACGCACTTTATCAAGATGGACGACGCAGTCATCGCGATGCACCAATCTCAGATCTCATCGCATTCGCCCAACAAGAAGGTGGCTTCATCTGGGTGGGCGTTTCTGAGCCAACGACAGAAGAATTTGAAAAATTATCCGCTGATTTTAAGTTTCATCCATTAGCTATCGAAGATGCGGTGATGGCAAAGCAACGCGCAAAGTTAGAGATGTATGAAGGTATGACATTTGCTGTACTGCGTACAACTTTTTATGAAGAGAGCGCAAGCCAGGTAACAACTGGCGAGATCCTGGCATTTATCGGCGAGCATTACATCGTGATCGTTCGACATGGTGAAGGTTCACCATTGACCGGTGTGCGCAATCGATTAGAACAAAGTCCACAGCAACTTGCGCGCGGACCATATGCGGTGCTCCACGCAATCGTTGACTCGGTTATTAATACCTATATCGCAGTTGCTGGAGAGCTAGAAAAAGATGTGATCGAGGTTGAGCAGAGCGTCTTTAGCGATCGCAAGGCTTATAACTCTGAGAAGATCTATTTTTTGAAACGTGAACTGCTCGAATTTAGCCATGCAATACATCCATTGCTGCTCCCATTGCAACGCCTTGCCGTTGATTTCAATGACATAGTCCCTGACGCTCTCTCTCCATTTTTCCGAGATACTCTCGATCACTTGAATAGCGCTGTAGATATCGCAATTGGTCTCGATAATCTCTTAACGTCTGCGCTCACTGCTGATCTTGCACATGTGCAGGTGCAGCAAAATGCAGATATGCGCAAGATAACTTCTTGGGTTGCACTCGCTGCTACTCCGACCATGCTTGGTGGAATCTACGGAATGAACTTTGAACACATGCCAGAACTTCAATGGACATTTGGATATCCATTGGTTCTTGGCGTTATGGCTATTGTTACATCCGCCCTCTATTACAAATTTAAGAAATCCGGCTGGTTATAAAGCAAAAGCCCCCCCGCTTTCGCGAGGGGCTTTTCACTTAATTTAGCTAGCGGTTACTTCGCTGGAACTACCGAAACGTTGACGCTTGCAACTACACCGTGTGCAAGTGAAACCTTCACAGCGTGTGTACCGGTCTTCTTGATATGTCCAGCGGTCTTAATGCTGTGACGATCAATATCTGAACCAGCGGCAGCTTTAATTGCTGCTGCAATATCTTTATCTGTTACTGATCCAAAGAGGCGGCCATTTGCTCCGACCTTTACTGGAATTGAGATAGTTGCCTTTTCAAGGGCTGCCTTGATCTCCTTAGCGTGATCGATATCGCGGACTTCGCGTGCAGCGCGTGCACGGCGGATTCCATCAATCTGCTTCTCTCCACCAAGTGACCATGCGATTGCTACGCCACGTGGAAGAAGGAAATTGCGGGCGTAACCATCTTTAACAGTGACAACATCGCCTGCATTACCAAGCTTTGCAACTTCGCGAGTAAGAATAAGTTTCATTATTGGATACCCCCTTAGCGTGCTGTTGATGTGTAAGGCAAGAGTGCAACTTCACGGCTGTTCTTTACAGCAGTTGCAATCGAGCGTTGATGTTGTGTGCATGCGCCAGTGACACGGCGAGCGCGGATCTTGCCGCGATCTGAGATGTACTTGCGAAGGGTCGCAATATCTTTGTAATCGATATAAGTGACCTTGTCACGACAGAAGCTGCAAGGCTTCTTCTTGAACTTCTTATTAAGGGCAGCGGCTTTTGCGCCCTTGTTCTTCGGTTCCTTTAGGTTCCGGTTATTACGTGCTCCCATTGTGGTGCTCCTTTTCGGGCCCTCGCGACGATCGATTCTCGATCACCATGAGGAATGGTTGGTTGGATTTAATTCAATTTAAACTAAATTAAAATGGAGGTTCGTCGGAGGTGGTGGTTGCCCATCCGCCGCCGGCTGGTGAAGGTGATGCTGCAGCCCAAGGATCGTCGTTAAATGAATCAGCGGCAGCAGCTGGTGCGCCTCCAAATCCACCGGTTCCGCCTGCGCGCTGGGTACGTGTGACCTTCGCTGTTGCATTGCGGAGTGATGGACCTACTTCATCTACTTCTACCTCAAACACTGTGCGCTTTTCGCCTTCTTTTGTTTCGTATGAACGTTGCTTAAGTCGACCGGAGAGAATGACGCGCATTCCTTTGGTAAGTGACTCTGCAACATTCTCTGCAGCTTGACGCCAGATCTGGCATTGAAGGAAGAGGCTCTCGCCATCTTTCCATTCATTCGTTGTCTTATCGAGATAACGAGGTGTTGAAGCAACGCGGAATTTTGCTACCGCCGCACCTGATGGGGTGAAACGTAGCTCTGGATCGTCAACGAGGTTTCCGATCATTGTGATTGTTGTATCTCCTGCTGCCATCTTTTCCTCTTCTCTCTCTAGGTTCTATGCCTATATCTACTCTGGGTGGTCTCTACTGGTGGAGTCCATACTTTTAAATTACATCCCACCGGCGACATTTTCTAGATGCCACCAAGGGAATGTGGAGATTATTCGGGACGAATAACCTTGGTGCGAAGAACGGATTCGTTCAAATTAAGTTGACGGTCCAATTCTTTGATCGCTGCAGGCTCACAGTGCATATCTACAACTGCGTAGATGCCTTCGCCTTTTTTATTGATCTCGAATGTCATACGGCGACGGCCCCACACATCGAGCTTGTCGACGCGGCCTCCGCTGTCTTTGATGATCTTGAGATATGTCTCAAGTGATGGTGTAACTGTACGTTCTTCGAGTTCTGGATCAAGAATGACCATTAGTTCATAGTGACGCATGCGGTAACCCAACCTCCTCTGGACTAAGACGGCCACGGTATTTCCGTGACAGGAGGGTTATTGCTCTCCATACCTTTGCCTACCCGTGTGGGAGCTTGATGTGGAGGGTTAAGGGTAACTGTCGGCGGATTTAAAGAGAAATTCATGCGGGAATTGGCCGCCCTTTGCCTGCTTCTTTACCAATACCCCGAGAAAGTAGAGGCAGGCCAGGATCCGTATCAGGGTAATCAAGGCGTAACCGCCTAGAGGTAGCCCAAACTTTGCTCCGGTCACAGTTGCTAGGTGTTGCCAGATTGCAACGTGATAAATCACTTCTGCGATCTGCCAGATCCAAAATGCGTGAAGATCTTTGCGAGTACTCATTGCGATTACTGCAAGTGGAACCAACCAGAGAATATATTGTGGTGAATACACCTTGCTTGCAATCATTACTAACGCCAGCACAATAAAACTTACATCAGCAAGAGTAATTACATTTTTGGTTGAGAAAATTAGAAGCGAGACAAATAGCACTGAGACAAACAAGGCAAGAATCGCAAAGAAGTTTGTGTTTCCTAAGTTTACGCCAAGTGATGTTAAGGCATACCAGAGCGAACCCCAATCCTGACCGCGATCAAAGTTGAGTTCATAAAAACGTAACCAACCTTCGGGGGTTGTTAAGAGGACCGGAAGGTTAATGGTTGCAAAAGTTAGAACGGTTATAGCGATGTAGCGGATCAATTCTTTTACTTCATTGCGACGCCATAAAATTAGCACAATCGGTAAAAGTAGGAATACAGGTAAAAACTTTGTTGAGATGGAAACTCCAATTGCAATTGCAGAGTGTTTATACTTTTTTCGATCAAACCAATAGATTGATAGCATCATTGAGATTATCGCCCAGAGATCCCAGTTAATATAAAGTGATCCGACTGCCGCCGGAGCAAGCGTTGTTAAGTATGCAAACTCCGGTCGAATTCTGTAGACAATTATTGCAATCAAGATAAACAGCGCGGCAAGGAATGCGATATTGATTCTGTAGTAAGTTCGAATTTCATTTTCACCGGCCGGAGTTGCTAGGGCGAAAATCCACATTACTGTGCCGGTAAGAACGGGATACTCAACCGCATCTGTTGTTGATGAGTAAGACCATTGATCCTTATCTAGATCACGTTCACCATAAAGGGCTGGAATATCTGAATAACAAGCCTGAATATATTGTGCAGGCGTTGCCCAACCATTTCCTTCACATGAACTAAATTTAAAAACACCTAAAAGAGTTGCAAGGAGTGCGAGAAAAATTAGCGTTGCTAGAGGCTTACTGATGCGCAACTTCACACAACTCCTCTACTAATCCTTTGGAGTTTGTACGCCGCCCGATGTCATCTCGATCGGATCAAGGCCGCCAACATTTGCTGGGGCAGGGAAAGTCATGACCGGCTCTCCTCGTAACGCCCCTTTCATAAATTGTGTCCATATACGTGCAGGGAATGTTCCACCTGTGACAGATGTCAGTCCGCCAATTCCGTTCAATGATTCAGATGCTGAATCTCTAAAGAAGGCAACCGATGCAGCAAGCTGTGGGGTGTAACCACTAAACCATGCCGACGCATTTGATTGTGAGGTACCTGTCTTACCTGCTGCCGGACGGCCTAGCGCTAAGGCGGCAGATCCAGTTCCACCATTTACTACGCTCTTTAACGCATAGGTCAGATCAGCCATCACATCTTCTGCAAAAACTTGTTGTGTCTGGGTTGTTGCTTCGTAGAGCACGCCCTTATTTGGCCCTGTAACTGATGTGACAAGGAATGGTTTTGCATACACACCTTGGGCTGCAAAAGTTGCATACGCATTTGTTACATCGATGACGCGAGGTGATGCCACACCAAGAACAACCGAAGGTGTTGCGATCATCTCAACGCTTTCAGGAATTCCTGCACGACGAGCGGCGTCAACAACTTTATCCATGCCTGCCTTCATGCCAAGAGGCACAAAGACTGTGTTGATTGAGCTTTGTGTTGCGGTAAGAAGATCTACCTGACCCCACCCATTGTTTCCGTAATTGCTTACTGTGTACGGCTTACCAAGATCATCGAAAATTTGTGGTGAATCGCCATTCCACATCGACGTTAAAGGAATTCCTGCTTCAAGACCTGCAATGAGCGCAAATGGCTTAAAGGTAGAGCCCGCTAGTGCAATTGATTGAGTTGCGTCATTGAGTTGGCGCTCTAGATAGTCGCGACCGCCATACATGGCGATAATTTCACCAGTACCTGGTCTGATCGCAATAAGTCCAATACGTAAATTATCAGGAGCGCTCTTTGGATACAGCTTTGTCACTGCATCTACCGCTGATTGTTGGGCTCTTTGAACAAGAGTCGTACGAATGACAAGTCCGCCTTCAAGTAACTGTTCTTCGGTAAAACCGAGTCGACCAAGATCTCTCTGCACTTGAGAAATAATGTGTCCTTTAGGTCCACTCAGTGATCCCGATGTTACTCGCGGTGTAACGGTAGGAAACTTTGCGCTATCTGCTTGCTCTTGTGTGATCCACCCTTGATCCAACATTCCATCGATAACATATTGGAATCTATTTTGAAGTCGTACAAGGTTGTTCTCAGAAAGTGAAGGGTCGTAATACCCAGGCGCTCGCAAAATACTTGCAATCACAGCGGTCTGCGAAAGAGTGAGTTGATCAACGTTACGATTGAAATATTGTTGTGAAGCGGTCTGTACACCGTATGAGCCACGACCGAAGTAGATGGTGTTGAGATAGTTTTCGAAGATTTGATCTTTTGAAAGAGCATTCTCTAACTTCATCGCAATAACGAGTTCGCGAATTTTTCTCTCAATCGTTCTACTTGATGTGAGAAATGCGGTCTTCGCGTATTGCTGAGTGATTGTTGAGCCACCTTGTGCATTGAGGTCGCCAGACTTCAAATTGTTAAGTAGGGCTCGAGCAATTCCGGTGAAGCTAAATGCCTGGTTTGAATAAAAATTGCGATCCTCTGCCGCCAACACTGCGTTACGCATATTGATTGGGATTTTTGCAATCGGCAAAATTTGGCGGTTCTGAGTTCCTATCCGGCCAATCTCGTTACCGTTTGAATATTGAATAATGGTTGCTTGGCTATTGATATATTCATTTGGATCAGGGATTGAGACGGTGAACCAGGCGAAGGCGAAGAGAGCTGAGCCGGTGATAAATCCAAATCCACCCAGAAAAATTGTGCTGCGAAATAAGCGGCGACGAATCGTTGCTTTATCCATTATGAAAGGTTACCCGTTATCTACTCGTCCTCGAGCGTTCGTACTTTTCGTGGCGGTTTACGCGTGGTTCCATCACCTAATATAAAGGTGGAACAGAGGTGATTCCATGAACAA
Source organism: Actinomycetota bacterium (assembly GCA_009702965.1). GTDB lineage: Bacteria > Actinomycetota > Actinomycetes > Nanopelagicales > Nanopelagicaceae > Planktophila. Next base: position 31,277 of record WLHB01000006.1, read on the forward strand.
CCCCGACATACCTCCACGACATACACAGAAAATTCACCGAATTCACTCTCCATTGCCGCTAATTCTTGGGGCGATTTAATTCGACCCGAAAATTGTCCAAGTTGATCGCCGAATGTGTAACGAAGTTCCACCAATTCTAGTTTTTTACAGACCGGACACTTTCTCTCAACTTTCTCACCGTGATATTTCGCTGCTCGCATCAAATATGGATCGGCGTCACAGGCATCCACGACTCCGCGAAAAAGGGCAGTGAGAGTCGCGCGCTTGTCGAGGGTGTAATCGATGTAAGCGCGGAGAGATCTCAAGGTGAGAGTCTTTGCCACCTGCACAGAATAATCGGTTAGGACTTACTACGCTTACCCAGTGAGCGCTAAAGAGATCTTCCTCGATCGCAAGCTCATGCGGTTATTGCGCGTGAGATGGACCGGCGGAATGACCGATGGGATTTTTCAAAGCGCTCTTGCATCCTTTCTTCTCTTTTCTCCAGAGCGACAAGCGGACCCAATGGGTGCGGCTCTGGCTTTCGCTCTTGTTCTAGTTCCTTATTCAGTTATTGGTCCATTTGTTGGAACAATTCTTGATCGTTTCTCACGTCAACGAATACTTGTATTTTCAAACCTGATTCGAGCTCTCACTCTTTCTTGTATCGCACTTCTTATCTTTCAAGGCTACACAGGTGTTGAGCTCACTATTTTTGTTCTTATCGCATTTGGTGTTAACCGATTAATTCTTGCGGGATTATCCGCCGCACTTCCTTTGATGGTAACTCGCGAAAAACTTATTGCTGCAAATGCTTATGCTGTCACTGGCGGATCTGTCTGGGTTGTTATTGGTGGCGGTATAGGACTCGGTGTTCGCAAAATTATTGATTCGATTGCAAGTGCAGATTATGCCGATGCGGTAATTGTGAGTGCGGCGGCATTTGGATATCTCTCTACCGCTTTCTTGGCATCTCTTTTGAAACGTCAAGAAATTGGGCCTCTACCTCACGAAATGGTGAAGGCATCGTTTACTCAAGGCTTTCGTGAAATGCGTGAGGGCATACGTTTCCTTGAAGATCATGCTGATGCTGCGCGAGGTATTGCCGCAATTGCAATTCAGCGCGGCGGACTGACTGCGCTGACGTTAATGACTTTAGTTCTTGAACGTAATTTTTTTAACGACCCACAAGATCCTGATGCTGGCCTAGCCGGTGTCACTTTTATGATCGTGACCGCTGCAATAGGTTTGGTGATCGGTGCGATCGTGGCACCTTTTGGAGTTGCACGATTCGGACGTCATCGCTGGATTCGTTTTGCCATGCTTGCAGCTTCGGTCGGTGTTATCAGTTTGGCATTTACACGAACTTCTCTGACTTTGGCACTCACGGCATTTTTTACAGCGCTCTGCGGACAGAGTGTCAAGGTAACTAATGACGCGCTTGTGCAATCAAAAATCGATGATATTTATCGCGGACGAGTCTTTGCGGTGTATGACGTGGTTGTAAATATTTCAATTGTGAGTGGCGCGCTTATTGCAGCGATTTTGCTCCCAACAAATGGGGATACCTGGACCTTGCCGGCAGTTGTTGGTGTTGGTTATCTGCTTACTGCATTAACTATTTTGCGGCCAAGCAAATTCTTTATCCGTTCTGCTTAGCCCACCATTCGTGTAATAACTCTGTCGCTCTCTCTTTTCCTAATGGACCTTGATCCATACGGAGCTCAAGGAGAAAATCAAGTGCCCTACCAACGGTTGCTCCAGGTTTTAAGTCAAGTAGTTGCATGACTTCTCCACCATCTAGGTCAGGGCGAATCTTTGATAACTCTTCCTGTTCCATGAGAGTGGCGATGCGATCTTCAAGGCCGTCATAGGTTGCGGCAAGGCGTGCCGCTTTTCGCGCGTTACGAGTAGTGCAATCTGCTCGGGTCAGCACATGGAGGTGATCAAGAAGTGGGCCCGCATCACGTACATATCTGCGCACTGCCGAATCAGTCCATTCGCCATCACCGTATCCGTGGAAGCGAAGATGGAGCGCAATAAGTGTCTCTACCTCTTCGATAATCTCACTACTAAAGCGCAGCGCTTTGAGACGAGATTTTGCTAGGCGAGCGCCTACAACTTCATGGTGATGAAAGGAGACTCCACCTCCAGGAATGAGTGCGCGAGTTTTTGGTTTTCCAATGTCATGTAATAGCGCCACTAAACGAATAACAAGGTTTGGCCCACCCAATCGATCTTCCAAAGCAATCGCCTGCTCTAAAACTGTGATCGAATGCTCGTACACATCTTTATGGTGGTGGTGTTCATCTACTTCAAGTCGTAACTGTGGGATTTCAGGCAGGACTTTCGCTGCTAGTCCGGTATCAACAAGAATTGTGATTCCGATACGTGGATGTGCAGACATCAACAGTTTGGTAATTTCGTCGCGAATTCGCTCTGCAGAGATAATCTCAAGACGGTCGGCCATCTCTTTCATGGCAGAGAGAACTTCTGGTGCGATTTCAAAATTCAATTGACTTGCAAAGCGTGCCGCACGCAACATTCGCAGTGGGTCATCGCTAAAGGAATTCTCTGGTGTATTTGGTGTACGTAGAACTTTATTAGCTAAATCAATAAGTCCACCGTATGGATCAATGAATTCTGGTGTTGCACCAGTTAATTCGAGTGCCATTGAGTTCACTGTGAAATCTCGTCGCGATAAGTCTCCTTCAATAGATGTACCGAACTCCACATCAGGTTTTCTCGAGTCGCTTGAATATGTATCGCTTCGGTATGTTGTTATCTCAACCGTTGTTTCACTGCGCTTTGCAGCAACTGTTCCAAATTCAATTCCGGTATCCCAAACGTTATCTGCCCATTTCTGCAAAATTTTCTTACTCTCAAGAGCAGGGGCGTTGGTTGTGAAATCAAGATCATTGCCAAGCCTTCCCAGAAGTGCATCGCGCACAGGCCCACCTACGAGTGCGAGGGTAAAACCTTTCTCTTTAAAAACTGAAGCTAAAGAACTCGCTAAAGGTGCGCGCTGAACTAAAGAGGTGAGAGCCATTTCGCTGGCAGCGCTCAACCCCGCTTGAGAGGCGGCGTTCTGCTGACCTGAAGGCTTCTGAGATGAAGGCATAATGGCTAAGGCTAGTCCCGAGCACTACCCTTATGTCATGAACCCGGCACCTAGTGCGGGCAGCGAAGGCATTAAGAAGAAGCGCAGGCGCAAGCGTCCTGCACATCGCGCCCCACAGAATCACACCTCTGGCGAGGTTGATACGACTACGCCAGTAAAAAAAGGTAAGTCTGCTACTCCAAAACCGCCATATGCAAAACGTGTTGATGAAATAAGTGCCGGTGGATTAGTTATCGATGAGACAAAGACGCAGGGTCTGCTCATTGGACGTCGCGATCATAAAGACGCAACCGGAAAACGTATTCTCTGGTCACTTCCTAAAGGTCATATAGAAGAAGGAGAGACACCAGAACAAGCTGCGATTCGTGAGGTTGCAGAAGAGACTGGGATAACTTCTGAGATTGAGCGCTCGCTAGGGGTAATTGATTTCTGGTTTATGGCCGGCGGTAAACGTATTCATAAGACCGTCCATCATTTTCAATTTAAAGAAACTGGTGGACTTTTAGCACCACAAGAATCTGAAGTTGATGAGGTTGGTTGGTTTCCGTTGAATGAAATCATTGGACTCTTGGCATATCCGGATGAGAAGAAATTAATTGCTCGCACTAAAGCAACGGAAATTTCTGGTACATCAGAGTGAGAAAATTTCTCTTCGCCCTCCTTGCTCTCACTCTGGCTGGGTTTTCTTTTCCACAGAGTGCAACCGCGGCCACTCGGACAATTGAGCTAATTGAAAGACCTCATCAACTTATTGATGGAAGATTTATCGATGATGAACTTGCAACCTTACTTTCTCCTGAAGGTCGCCTTGGCTCATTAGTTTTCACATCCGTTCCTACTCAAACTCGCTGGATTATTGATGGTGCCTTTCTTGATGAAGTCCAGGCGATGACCGATGGTTACGCACTTGCTGATGAAAGTGATGGTCAGGGTGTTGATGTTGCAATTGCATTTCTCGACCAATTAAAGATTGCCACATCTGGTGCGGTAATTACTCCAATTGCTTATGGAAATCCTGATCGCACAATCGCAGAACAGCTTGCTCCGAGTGAGTTATCTTTTTACTTTTCATACGGTGCAGAGAGAGTCTCTTTTCATCTAGAACGTACCGTTGCAGTGGATAAGTCATATGTGGCGAAAGAGCGCGCAAAAATCAGTGGCCCGCTTAGAAAAAACTACACGGTTAATCGACAGGCTATTTCAAAACTCTCCACAGTTGTCACTGCCCCTGAACTCACACTCTTCCGTGCTCGATTGGCAATTCTTCTCTCTCCATCAATAAATGGTGAACTCTCTGAAAAATTTGCGGCTAACGCAATTGTTGGAGTTGCCGAACAACGAGCGAAATTGCGAATCAATCCTGGAAAGTACGCCCTCACATCTGAAACCGTTGAGGTTCCGCTGACCCTTGTAAATGGTTTTAGCTCGGCTGTAACAGTTAATCTGATCTTTCGTTCTTCTAACATCAAAGTCCTTGTCAATGACATGCGTCAGATAACGCTGGCACCTGAATCTCGAACTCAATTTGCGGTGCCGTTCACAGTTGTCGCATCGGGGTCAACAAATATCAGTGCAGTTCTCACAAACGCTAAGGGGCAATGGCTTGGTCCATCCTCTAAGTTGGCTCTAACCATGACTTTGATCGACTCCCGAGTGGCGTGGTTTACAACCGGTGCTGCAGTTCTACTCTTTATTGGTGCAGCGGCGCAAACGTATCGCCGGATTAGAAAGGGGCGTTGATGAAAAATAATGAACTTTTCCGCGCCTCAGGCGTGATGGCCATTGGAACCATTCTCTCTCGCATCACCGGTTTCTTCCGCGCGATTCTCGCCGTTGCAGTTTTAGGTACTGCTCTCCTTGCAGATACATACAACGTTGCAAACACGATGCCTAACATTCTTTACAATCTTTTGGTTGGCGGGGCACTCACCGCGATCTTTGTTCCACAATTAGTACGATCTTTCTCTGATGAAGATGGCGGAGATGGTTTTGCTTCACGTCTAGTAACGACCATTTCAGGAATTCTTTTACTTTTAGTTATTCTCGGCGTTATTTTCGCCCCAGCGCTTGTGCGCCTTTACGCCCCTGAATTTTCGACAGTCGGTTTTGAAACAGAGAATCAGATCGCGATTGCCTTCACCCGTTACTGTCTGCCGCAGATTTTCTTTCTTGGGCTCTTCACAATGTTGGGTCAGGTTGCCAATGCTCGGGGCTCTTTCGCACCGCTTATGTGGGCGCCTATCGCAAATAACCTTGTTGTTATTGTCGTTTTTGCCGGCGTCCTCGTATTCCAGAACTCGGTCACCATTGAGACTATTACGGATTCACAGATTCAACTCTTGGGTTGGGGTACAACGCTAGGAATTGTGGTGCAAGCGCTCATTCTTATCCCGGTTGTGAAGCGATCAGGCATTCATCTTCGAATCCGCTTTGGTTTACATGGTCTTGGTAAATCATTTTCACTTGCTGGTTGGACACTGGTCTATGTCCTTATCTCACAGCTTGGGTATTTAGTCACCGTTAATGTTGCAACGAGCGCTGCTGTGCGAAGCTCACAAGAAGGAATAGCAACTGGTGTTGGATTCACGCCATTTACCGCTGCTTACTACATTATGTTATTGCCTTACTCAATTGTTACTATCTCGATAGTTACAGCGCTACTGCCACACCTTGCAAAACTTGCGATCGAAAAGAATGTTGATGAAGTTCGTAAACAACTGATTCGTGCAATTAAAATGGTTGGTGTTGTTACTGTACCAAGCGCGGTTGCGTTATTTTTCTTCGGTCCTTTAATGACTGAATCTCTCTACTTCGGAATCTCTCTCGATGACTCTCGCTATATCGGACAAGTGCTATCAGCGCTCAGTCTTGGACTTGTCGCATTCTCAATTAATCTCATTCTTATCCGTGGTTTTAATGCATTTGAAGACACCCGAACGCAAGTCGTTTCGATTTTGATAATCAACATTATCTCTGTTGCTTTATCGTATCTATTTTTATACACACTCAAAAGTCAACAAGTAACAATTGGTTTAGGATTGGCCTTCTCTGTGAGTTACATTGTTGGCCTATTCATTACCTTGAGTTTACTTAAAAAACATATTGGTAAACTTGCTGTCGCGACCTTTGCTGGTCATCACGCAAAACTCTTCGCCGCATCTTTCTTGGCAATGGCACCTCTCTTTCTTCTCATGTTTTTTCTTGAATGGGAGAGCGCGAATTCTTCTGTCCTTCTGCGAACTGCTCGCCTCTGCTTTATCTTGGCTGCGAGCGGAGCGCTCTACCTTCTCTTTGCAAAACTCTTCAAGATTGCAGAGATTGCAACTCTCGCCGAGTTTGGACGAGGGCTTTTGAAGAAGAGAAAAAACGACTCCTAGGTGTGTACTCTGAAGCCATGATTCGTGATCTTGTCATTGTTGGCTCTGGCCCAGCTGGATATACCGCCGCTATCTACGCCGCGCGAGCACAATTGAATCCAGTCCTTTATGAAGGTTCAGTCACAGCAGGTGGAGCGCTGATGACAACAACTGAGGTTGAAAATTTCCCTGGTTTTGTCGATGGAGTTATGGGTCCTGAACTCATGGAGAGTATGCGCAAACAAGCGGCTCGCTTTGGAACAGAGCTCATCACTGATGATGTTGTTGAAATGGATCTCACGGGAGAAATAAAGACTGTAAAAGATGGAAGTGGGAATGTTGTTCAAGCGCGCGCAGTAATTCTTGCAACTGGTTCTGCTTATCGCCATATTGGATTAGCAAATGAAGATCGTCTTTCAGGTCGTGGAGTTTCGTGGTGTGCCACCTGTGACGGATTCTTCTTTAGAGATCAGACTATTGCCGTTGTTGGTGGTGGCGATTCTGCAGTCGAGGAAGCAACATTCTTAACAAAATTTGCAAGCAAGGTCGTTCTGATTCATCGTCGCGACTCATTGCGCGCATCAAAGATCATGGCAGAGCGCGCACTTAACAATCCAAAGATCGAAATGCTCTGGAATACAGAGGTTGTTGATATTTTGGGTGAGAATAAAGTTGAAGCGCTTGCTCTCAAGAACACTGTCACGGGTGAGCTTTCACAGCGCGATTTCACCGGACTCTTTGTTGCTATCGGACATATTCCTCGCAGCGAACTTATTGTGGGACAGATCGATTGTGATAACGAGGGTTACGTTAAGGTCGAAGGCCGATCCACGAGAACTAATCTCTCTGGTGTCTTTGCGTGTGGTGATCTTGTTGATCATACGTATCGCCAAGCGATCACCGCGGCAGGCTCAGGCTGCCAGGCAGCGCTAGACGCTGAAAAATTCCTCTCTCACTAGTAATCTAGGTCGTATAGGTTTTCCATTCACAAAAAATAAAACAGGAGTAATTCAATGGCAACAAGCAAAGTAACTACAGCAAATTTCGATGAGGTAGTCCTCAAGAGCAGTACTCCTGTACTTGTAGATTTCTGGGCTGAATGGTGTGGACCATGCCGCGCAATTGGGCCAATTCTTGAAGATATCTCGAATGAATATGGCGATAAGTTAAAGATTGTAAAGCTCAACACTGATGAAGAGTCAGCAATTGCTATTAAATATGGAGTTACATCGATTCCGATGTTAAATGTCTATGTAAATGGCGAAGTTGTAAAGACAATCATCGGCGCAAAGCCAAAGCCAGCTCTTCTTAAAGAGCTTGAAGCATTTATCTAAATAGTAAGATCTTTAGATAATGCACCCACCGCTCACACCTGATCAGATTCGTTCTTTTCAGCAAGAGCGCGGATTAAATGTAACCGGTCTTCTTGATGTGGCTACAGAGCGCGCTCTTGAAGATGCGCGGTGGAAACTAGGCGATCGTTCCCTCTATCTGCAGAGTTCTTCTTTAATGCATGGAGATGATGTCGCCGCATTGCAATCACGGCTAACTGAGATGGGTTTTGATTGTGGACGCGTTGATGGAATGTATGGCCCGCGCACTGAAAAAGCGATCAAGGAATTTCAAAAGTCGGTGGGAGCAAAAGTTGATGGCCGTTGCGGACCCGAGACAATCATTGGTCTTATTCGTCTTACAAAAATTGTCTCTGGGGGCGCACCTGCTCAACTCCGTGAAAGTGCTGCAGTTCGCACTCGCGGACCCGCGTTAGCAAATAAAGTAATTGTTTTAGATCCGGGCAGTAATCCTGGTGAAGATGAAATTGTCTACGACATTGCTGTGCGCATTGAAGGACGACTCTTAGCCCTTGGCGCAAGTGTTTTTCTTACGCGCGGTGCACACAATTCTCCTGATGAAAGTGAGCGAATCTCGTTTGCTAATGCAAACCCAACAGATCTCTTTATCTCATTACATACCGACCATAATCAAAACCCATTAGCCCAAGGTGTAGCAACCTATTTCTACGGTAGTGACGCGCATGGTGTGCACTCTGTTGTTGGTGAGAGATTTGCATCTTTATTGCAACGCGAAATTTCAGCGCGCACCAGTCTTCTTAATTGCAGAACACATGCCAAAACATGGGATCTTTTACGCCTCACCCAGGCACCGTCAGTCCGTGTTGATTGTGGGTATTTAAGCAACCCGCATGATGCCAAAAATTTAGCATCTCCTGAATTTCGTGATGCTCTAGCCGAAGCATTCATTATTGCTATCCAGCGCCTCTATCTTGCCGCCGAAGATGATGCAAAAACTGGAACGCTGCGACTCTCAGATCTACGTAGCGCAGGTATTCGTCGTGCGGGTTTTTAAGAGAAAATAGCTCACCCAGTAGTTGCCTTGATATGCGACACTTCTCCCTATGTCTGAGATCAATACGCGTTTTCATACAGGGGCGCCACAGAAGCTAGAGGAGCGCTTTGCCGCTCGCGCTTCACAGATGCTTCCTAGTGAAATTCGATCTCTCTTTGCTGTTGCATCGCGTCCTGAAATTGTCTCGTTAGCTGGCGGAATGCCAAATCTCTCTGCGCTACCGATGGATATGATGGCAAGTGTCGTAAATGAACTTATTCTCACTAATGGCGCTGAAGCGCTCCAATATGGAAGTGGTCAGGGGCACCCAAAACTTCGTGAATTAATCTGCGATGTGATGGCGCTCGAAGGAATTCGTGCCAATGCTGATGACATTGTTGTTACCACCGGATCACAGCAAGCGTTAGATCTCATCTCTCGAATTTTCATTGATCCAGGTGATGTTGTTTTAGTTGAGGCTCCTTCATATGTTGGCGCGCTCGGCACCTTTCGCCAGTACCAGGCCTCAGTAGTCCATGTTGAGATGGATCAGGATGGGTTGGTTCCGCAATCACTTCGAGAAGCGATCACCGTGACTCGTGTGGCAGGGCGGAAAATTAAGTTTCTCTATTTGATTCCAAATTACCAAAATCCTACGGGCGTATTACTCCCTGCCGATCGGCGTACTGAAATTCTCGCAATCTGTCGAGAAGAAGGAATTTTCGTCGTTGAAGATAACCCATATGGGCTCCTTGGTTTTGATCGTCCCTCACCTAATGCGATGCGTGCAGAAGATTCAGAAAATGTCATCTACTTAGGTTCATTTTCAAAGACAATCGCATCAGGGTTGCGCATTGGCTGGGCGTTGGTGCCGCAATCACTCAAAGATAAATTAGTGATCGCCTCTGAATCATCAATTTTATGTCCTTCTAACTTCACTCAATTAACAATTGCTAATTACCTCACTCATCAGCCTTGGCGAGATCAAATTGCTAGCTTCTGTGAGGTTTATAAGGTGCGACGTGATGCGATGTTGGAATCACTTGATGAGTATTTCCCTAAAGAAGCGACATGGACCAAACCTGGTGGTGGTTTCTATGTCTGGGTAAATCTGCCGCCTGAAATTGATACCAAGGCGATGATGCCTAAGGCGATCGTTGCAAAAGTTGCCTATGTTCCTGGAACCGCCTTCTACGCTGACGGGTTTGGTTCGTGGTCAATGCGTCTTTCATATTGCCACCCAACACCAGAGAGAATCCGTGAAGGTGTGAAGGCGTTAGGCCATGTCGTACATCAAGAGATGAATCGTCGAGGCTCAGCCCTCAATTAAATCCACGATGCGCTGGAGATCTTCACTTCCAGCGAATTCAATGGTGATCTTTCCTTTGCCCTTACCTTGCTCGATGCTGACGCGAGTATCAAGATAATCACTTAATAATTCAGCGCTTGCTAGCGCTGTCCCTGAAGTGCCGACTCGACTCTTTGGTTTTCCGCTCTTTTTCACTGGGTTAGCGGTTGCGACAGTTTCTTCTGTTGCGCGAACACTTAGCCCCTCAGCGACAATGCGGTTCGCGAGTTTTTCGATCTCTTTCTCATCGCTCAAACCAAGAAGTGCGCGTGCGTGTCCTGCTGAGATGACACCTGCTGCAACTTTGCGCTGCACTGATGCTGGCAAATTAAGTAGGCGGAGCATGTTTGAGATGAGTGGACGTGAGCGTCCAAGTTTTGTCGCTAACTCATCATGGGTGCAACCAAAATCATCAAGTAAGCCAGCGTAAGCAGCAGCTTCTTCTAATGGGTTGAGTTGGCTTCTATGAATATTTTCAATCAGAGCTTCGCGAAGTAATTCATTATCTGGGGTTTGCCGAATAATGACAGGAATTGTTGTAAGCCCTGCAGCTTTAGCGGCTCGGAATCTGCGCTCTCCCATAATGAGTTCATAGCGCCCTTCAGAAACTTTTCTCACAACTGGAGGTTGCAGAATTCCAATCTCTTTAATCGATGCGATTAATTCATTGAGCGCTTCTTCATCAAAGTGTGTTCGGGGTTGGCGAGGATTGGGTGAGATTGATGAAATCGGTACTTCATTCTGTTGCGCAACTTCTGTTGTACCAACAGTGAGCGATGTTGGAATAAGTGAATCTAAATTTGTGCCGAGCCCGCCGCGTTTTGCACTCATGCGATCTCTCCATCTTTCTTGTAATTAATACTGACAACATTTGAATCAAAATCTGTTACACCTTTTGCTTTGCCACGTTCTGCAATTTCTCGAGCGACCTGCATATATGCAATAGCACCTGGTGATAATGGGTCATATGTCATTACAGTTTGATTATATGAAGGTGCTTCAGAGACGCGCACAGCACGTGGAATTGGAATATCAATAAGTTCATTTGGGAAATGTGCTCTGACGTTGGCGGCAACATCGTTTGCAAGACGTGTGCGTCCATCAAACATTGTCAGAAGAATTGTTGAGAGATTCAGTGATGGGTTCAATCGTTTCTTAACAACTGCGAATGTTTCAAGGAGTTGTGATAAACCTTCTAGCGCGTAGTACTCGGCTTGAATAGGAATGAGTAACTCTTTTGCTGCAGCAAAGGCGTTGACGGTAAGAAGTCCAAGTGATGGTGGGCAATCGATAAAAATGTAATCGTAATTTGCACTCAGCGTCTCTAGCGCTTCTTTTAATTGCAGTTCGCGTGCAACCATTGAAACTAAATTAATCTCCGCATTCGCCAGAGATGTATTTGAAGAGATGCAATCAAGTGAAGGAAAGCCTGCAACTTTTTGTACAACGGATGAGATCTCGTGAGTTCCCATCAAAACTTCATAGATTCCTGCGTTATCACGGTGCGGAACACCAAGGGCTGTGCTGGCATTGCCTTGTGGATCTAAATCGATCACAAGGGTGCGAAGTCCTCCCATAGAGAGAGCGGCTGCAATATTGACTGTGGTGGTCGTTTTGCCGACCCCACCTTTCTGATTAGCGACGGTGAAGATTCGGGTTGAGGCTGGCTTAGCCATCGCCTCTTTTAGCCGCCTGACTCCAACTACAGAGGGTGTTGATGTTTCACGTGAATCATCGTTGCCCTGGCTCATAGCCTTATCTAAGCACCCTTTTTAATGGCGACGATACGCCCAAGCCCAATTCCCTCTAAAGTGATTTCGTGAAGGGTCGCTCCCTTGACCCCTTCCATCTCAGCCGAGGCGCCTTCGCCCTTCATCGCTAAGAGACTTCCCCCGGTTTTGACCATATGCCAGCTCATCTTCTTCAACTTCTCAAGAGGTGCCACCGCGCGAGCGGTGACAAAGTCGGCAGATTTCTTCACATCTTGGGCTCTTCCGCGAATAACCTCGATATCAAGGCCCTCAACAGCCTCATTCAGAAAGGCGACTCTACGTTCAAGGGGTTCAATAAGGGTAACTTTGAGATCTGGTCGCGCCAGCGCGATGACAATTCCAGGCAGACCAGCCCCTGAGCCGATATCAAAGAGAGATGCCCCTTGTGGAAGGAGTTGGGTGACGGGGAGGCAGTTGAAGATATGGCGCTCCCAGATCCGCTCGCCTTCGCGGGGGCCGATCAGACCACGCTCGATTCCCGCCGTTGTTAGAAAATGGGTGTAGGCAGCGATCTCTTCAAGGCGCTCTGGAAAGTAGCGCTCAATGAGTGTTTCACGGGAAACATCACTACCGGACATGGTCTACCTATGCTGGATAGATGACGACGAAACGACGTGGGTCTTCACCATCTGATTCGCTGGTGAGGCCCAGATCTTGAATTGTGTCGTGGATGATCTTGCGCTCAAAGGCGTTCATTGGCTCAAGGGTGACTGAGTTACCTGTGCTGGTGACCTCTTTCGCCTTCTCTTTCGCCAAGGCGGTCAATTCGCTCCGGCGATTGGCGCGGAAACCTTCAATATCGAGCATTAATCGGCTGCGGTCCCCTGTCGCCGTCTGCACAGCAAGGCGGGTGAGCTCTTGAATAGAGTCGAGAACTTCGCCTTCCTGGCCAACAAGGTGGCGGAGCTTGCCACCGACGATAGCGAGTGAGGCGCGGTCGTTTTCGACATCAATATCGATATCGCCATCAAGATCTGCGATATCAAGAAGTGCCTCGAGGTAATCAGCGGCAATATCGCCCTCTTCTTCGAGCTTCGCCGCGCTCTTTGGAGCCTTTGGCGCTTTCTCTTCGACTACGTCTTCTAGAACTGTATTTTCCTCTGTCATTAGACTCTCCTTGGTTAATTAATCCCTTTTAATGAGATTTAATGCTATTGGTGGTAAATGCCCGAATTAAGGCTTCTTCTTCTTTTTCTTCTTCTTAGGTTGGTTTCGCTGACCTTTAACCTCTTCAGCGCCAGGGTTCTCCCCCTCGATCGTGCTTCCTTCAACGCCGTCAGTGGGTAGGGCTTCACCCTTCTTCTTCGCCTTTTTGCGCTCCAGCTCTTCAAAGGCTGGAGAGCCTGGCGTTGGGTTGCGCTTAATGACGTAGTACTGCTGTCCCCATGTCCAGAAGTTTGTTGTCGACCAATAGATCAAAACTCCGACAGGAAAGTTCACACCAGAAACTGCAAAAATTACTGGGAATAAATACAACATGATTTTCTGCTGCTGCAACATCATATTGTTACTTGAATCCATCTTTGGCATTCCCTTTGTCATCAATTGACGCTGGGTTGTAAATGTTGTTGCTGACATAACAAAAATAAGCAGAACGGTTACTAATTTAACTTTAATGTCATCGCTACCAAGAAATGTCTCGGAAATTTTAGCGCCGAAGAATTCTGCTTGCGCTGCGCTCTCAAGATAGTCACCTTTGAGGTATCCACGAGCAATTGGTGCAGCTACACCTTCAGGTGTCTTTGCTGCGATTCCGTTGAGCACTGTAAAGAGTGCGAAGAAGATAGGTGCTTGGGCAAGAATTGGAAAACATGAAGCTAATGGGTTGGTTTTATGTTCCTTGTAGAGCTTCATCATCTCTTCAGATTGCTTCTGGCGATCATCTTTATACTTCTTTTGAATCTCTTTCATATGTGGTTGAAGAGCGGTGAGTGCGCGCTGACTTTTAATCTGCTTCACAAAGAGTGGGATGAGAACAATACGGATAACTACTACAAGCCCCATGATGGATAGAGACCATGTAACACCACTATTTTCTCCTAGAAGTGGAGAAAGAAGGTTATGAAATAAAACAATGATTCCTGATACAAGGTTGTATAGAGGATTAAGAATAAAGCCCATAGTTACGCTGCCGCCTTTATGCTCTCAAGTGATTGTTCTACATTGCTTTTTTCGACTGGTTTGCTTTTCTCTTTAACGTAATCAACCCCACCGTGGGACCATGGGTTACAACGCAATACTCTCCAGGCTGCCATTCCAACACCTTTGATCCCATATGTTTTGATTGCAGTAAGTGCATAACTTGAACATGATGGGTAGTACTTACAGCGAGGTGCAAACGCTGGTGAGATAAATTTTTGGTAAAAAGTAATGAGCAGGGTTAATGGGGCAAGAAGTATTCTCATGATCGAGCCTTCACTTGTGCGGTACGGGCAACTAATCCGGTAATCAAAGTGTTGACCTCTGTTGAAAAAGATGGTGTTTGGCGCAGTACTCGAATAACTAAAAGTGAGTTGGTTGGGAGCTGTGTAGCCAGGGGTGCAATATCGTGGCGAATTTGTCGAGCGATGCGATGGCGTTTGACAGACCCACCGACAGATTTATTGACGATGAGTCCTGAGCGCGCACCACTTGGTTCTGAATTATTTGTGGCAGGTTTAATGTAAAGATATCCAACGAGGTTCTCTGTAGTAAGGCGAGAGCCGCTCTTTGTTGTGAGAGCAAAATCTTCGCTTGCAGTAAGGCGTGCGTTCTTTGGAAGCACTCTTTAGCTCCGTGTTTTAGCGGTTACGCTGAAAGACGTGAGCGACCCTTAGCGCGGCGGGCACCGAGGATGGCGCGACCTGCACGAGTAGCCATACGAGCACGGAATCCATGCTTCTTGGCGCGACGGCGTGTATTTGGTTGGTAAGTACGCTTTGTCATGAGGTCGAACTCCTTTAATAAAGTAAAACAAATCTCTGTCGTATCAGGCTCTGGTGAGCCTGGATTCATAAATGCGGGGGAAGCAACGGGGTAACGGTAGAGGGCGCACCGCCTAAGGGTCAAACTCGCCCCTTGCTCTACGCTGGTTGGTCCAAGGGGTGAGAGCTTGTGGATAACTACTTGCGCTTTTCCCAAAAGAGCTCTACTTTTCGACTTCTCCACAGGCTATCCGCCGAATTCGGGATTTTGCAGGGCTCAACCCCTACTTTAGACCACAGCCTGTGGATAACTTTGTGGATAACCGCGTAGTGTGTTTTTAGGTGTTTTTTTAAGTGATCAGGGGGCTTACATGGCTGTTGTAGATGTGGAATTGAGCGCCCTCTGGGAGCGAGTAATCGAACATGTCTCAATCGGTGAGCCCCAACATCGCGCGTTTTTGATGATGACCAAGGTCCTCGGGTTAATCCAGAGCGAAGATGGCACGAGTTTCCTCGTCGCAGCCCCTAACGCATTTGCAAAAGATGTTTTGGAGTCACGACTTCGTATTGTTGTTAACGAAGTTCTCACTCGCGAGCTCGGAGATAAGACCAATATCGCGGTAATGATTGATGAAAATATCGAACTTGCAGATCTTCCCGCTCCAACGATTGTTGTCGAGAGCACACCTGCACCAAGTAAAACTTTGGGACGCGATGCTATTGGTTCAATCAAGAACGAAGAGCCATCTCAACTTAACCCTCGCTATATTTTTGAAACTTTTGTTATTGGAGCCTCTAACCGTTTTGCCCACGCCGCTGCAGTGGCTGTCGCTGAAGCACCTGCTAAGGCTTATAACCCGTTATTTATCTACGGTGATTCCGGATTGGGTAAAACCCACCTTTTACACGCTATTGGAGCTTATGCAAAAGAGCTTTATGGCAATGTTCGCGTGCGTTATGTTTCATCTGAAGAGTTCACCAATGACTTTATTAACTCGATTCGTGACGATAAAGCATCTGCTTTTCAACGCCGCTACCGCGACCTAGATATTCTTCTTGTCGATGACATCCAGTTTTTAGAAAATAAAGAACGGACACAGGAAGAGTTCTTCCATACATTTAATACTTTGTATAACGCCAACAAACAGATTGTTATCTCTTCAGATCGTCCGCCAAAACAATTAACAACTCTTGAAGATCGTCTTCG
>WLHB01000060.1 GCA_009702965.1 Actinomycetota bacterium
AGGTTGACGCCAAAGAGCGCTTGATTGCCATCAGGATAAGCAAATGCCAACTCTTGAATAAGAAGGCTTGGAACAGTTGTCATTATTTATCCGATCACAGTTGTTGAGATAAGTATAGAAAGGGCGAAGAGCGGCAATACAAATCCTTGTAGCCATGTCTTTAGCGATGCGCCTTCGCTCTGGTCATGAGGCAAGATGCCGGAATATCCGCGCGAAAGCATAGCTAGGTGAACACGTTCACCACGTTCGTATGATCGAATAAAAAGTGCGGATGCGGCAGTTGCGATTACTTTCCAATCCTTGATTCCTGTGGCGATAAATCCACGAGACTCTCGAGCGACTTTCATTCGCTCCATCTCATCGCTGATGACGTTGACATAGCGCAACATAAATGCGGCGATCTGGACCATCAATCGTGGGAGATGAAGTTTTTCAAGACCACGTAAAAGTTCGCGAGCAGTTGTTGTCGTTGAAAGTACCACCGCACTTAAGACACCTAACGTGCCTTTAACAACGATTCCTGCAGCAGCCAAAAGACTTTCGCGGTAAAGATTGAGTGGGCCGACTTCAAAGCGCTCACCAGTTCCAAAAAACGGCATCAAAATTGCGAAGAAGATAAACGGAATTTCAATCAGTGAGCGAACCAATAGCGTTGGCGTAGGGATTTTTGCAATCAGCGAGACTATAAAGATCGCGACAAAGTAGGCGATAAATGCCTGCCACTGAGTGATGGGCGTTGAGACTGAGACGATAATGAAGGCAAGGACGGCCATGATCTTTACATGCGCTGGCAGCCTATGAACTATCGAATGGCGATGGAGGTAGAGGCGTTCTCCCACATCATGGCCATGATGATGCTGGTGCTCTGTATCAGCTTTTATGACTTGCTCTTATTGAATCGACGAAGTGCGTAGAAGATTCCAAAGGAGATCGCTGCAGTTGATGCAACACCAATCACACCGGCTAAACCGCCAGAGAGGCGCTCATTTTCTACTCCGGCCACACCGTATTCAGCTAAAGGACTACCTGCGAGAGGGCTATCTTCTGCCGTGTCCAGGAATCCGATTTCACCCGCAGATTTTTCAAAGCCATCTGGTTGTGATGATGCATAGAAAGAAATACCACCAGCGATTACAAGAGAAAGTGCAAGACCAACAAGAACCAATGGATTTTTCATCTTACGCCTTTCGAATCTCTAGTTGTGCCTTTGTCCCGCGATATCCATAGACCAGATCTGGGCGGCTTGCCATCACTGCCGTCACCGAGAAAGCGGTAATCACTGCTTCACCAATACCGATCAGAACATGTGTGCTCATCATTCCGGTAAAGACGGCTGTAAGTGAAAATGTTGAGTTCGCACCGATTGCATATTGCAACAAGAATCCCATGACCGCTGCCGGTACAGAGATAAATGCTGCGATAGCGGCTGCGGTAGTAATTGATGGCTTATTTTTTGGCAAAATCTTTTTGACTAGGAGGAATACTCCGTATCCAACCCAGACACCAACGAGTGAAAGGTTAAAGACATTGAGTCCGGCGGCGGTTAATCCACCATCGGCAAAGAGAAGTGCTTGCAGCAACAACACAACGCTGAGGGCAAGAGTTGCCACATAAGGCCCGACTAAGACCGCGGCCAAGACACTTCCGAAGAGGTGTCCGCTGGTGCCAGCTGCCACAGGGAAGTTGATCATCTGCACTGCGAAGATAAATGTTGCTGTCAGGCCTGCAAGAGGTGCGGTCTTCTCATCAAGTGATTTAGCGGCACCTTTAAGGCTCGCTCCCACACCAACGGCTGCGATCGCTGCAAAGGCGGCAGAGGTGGGGATATCGATGAATCCATCAGGAATATGCATGGCTCAATCTTAATGCAAATCGTTTGCATCTGCCATATGGAAGCGAATAGCTCGGGTAGCCACCGCATGAGAATTCCCCCACAATTGCGACCCCGCAGGGCTACAGTCTGCTTAGAAGCCAGGCTGATCTACAGATTGGGAGGTTCTCATGAGCGATGATGACAACCGCGACGAGATAGTCACCGAAGAGATGCTCTGGGATCGAATCCCACAGACAGAGGGTCAAGATCGCGCTGAGACATATTACGAACTCAGCGCTCGCATCTTTGCCCGTGGTCAATACGATGAAGCGCTCGCACTAGCCGAAACAGCACGCGATATTTACTCAGAGATGGGCGCTAGCGCTCCAAGTGAAGGTTTAGCGCAGGCATATTCTGCAATTGGATACAACCTCAATCAATTAAAACGAATTGATGAAGCAGCAACTGCAATGAGTAAGGCTGTAGAACTTTTGCGTGAGAGCAAGTCACCGATTGCACTCGAACTTGCCTGCACGTTAGGCGAGTGGTGGTACAGCTCGAAGAAGTATGGCGAAGTTGTGGCGACTATGTCTGAGTGCGCACAAGAGCATTTAGTTGATGGAAATCAGATGGGCGCTGCAAACGATCTCCATTTATTAGGTATGGCCTATCGCGAACTTAAGCAATACAACGAAGCGCTGGAAGCATTTAAAGAAGCTCGTGGAATCTTTAAATCAGAGAAGGAAGTTTTACACGTCGCGCGTTGTGATCAGAAGATTGCATCATGTTACAACTGGTTAGGCGATGGCGAAAAAGCACTCGAAGCCGCCCGTAAGGCTGTTGATGTATTCGAAACAGCACACGATCACAGCCGCGAAACCTTTGCACTCTTTGAATACGGCAAGGCAGAGATTCTTCTCGGTAAGTTAGATGAAGGCTTAAACACTCTTGATGGAGTACTTCAGATAATTGCCGAAGATGAGCCAAAAGACTTTGAATTTATCGTCGATATCGAGAGCCGTATGGCCGATGTGATGAGAGCTCTTGGTCGAATTGATGAGGCGGCAGAGGTTGAGCGACGCTTAACAACAGTTCGCGACTCTCTCGCTGATGGCGAACAAGAACCACTAGGGAACTAGTTTCCTACACTTGGCGAGGTAGGTGCTGCAAGGCCCAGTGATACATCGCAATTGCTCCGGCAGC
>WLHB01000007.1 GCA_009702965.1 Actinomycetota bacterium
CAAGGTTCCTTCTCGTGGACTTATTGGTTTCCGTACCGAGTTCCTTACAGAAACTCGCGGTACAGGTTTACTCCACCACGTCTTTGATGGTTACGAGCCTTGGTATGGCGACATTCGCACACGCGCAACAGGTTCACTTGTTTCAGATCGCATGGGAACAGTTACTTCATACGCTTTGTATGGAACACAAGATCGCGGAACAATCTTTGTTGAGCCAGGTGATGAGGTTTACGAAGGTATGGTTATCGGCGAGAACTCTCGCAGCGATGACATGGACGTTAACTGTGTTCGCGAAAAGAAACTTACCAACATGCGCGCATCAGGGACCGATGAATCAGAGCGTTTGATTCCACCTAAGAAGTTGAACATGGAAGGTGCTCTCGAATTCTGTCGCGAAGATGAATGCGTAGAGGTCACACCTGCTGTGGTTCGTATTCGTAAGGTTGTTCTCGACCAGAACGAGCGCGCACGTGCGACTTCTCGTCAGAAGAAGGCGAACCTGGCTGCAGATAGCTAGGCCGTTTTCTCTGCAATCTGAGCCTTCTCAACCTTTGTCGGATGACTAGGGTTAAATGGCGCCTATGAAGTTGATTAAAGAGCCCATCTCTGTCGAACCTTTCGACTTTGATGGTGCCTCTCAATCAGTGATCGCCCACCGTGGTTCACCATTGTTAATTAAAGGTGCAGCGGGTTCGGGCAAGACCACTCTTCTTATTGAATCTGCAATTGCTCGTATTCAAGAAGGCGCGCCATCAGATTCGATTCTCTTTCTCACCTATGGCCGTGAGAGCGCTTCACTTATTCGCGATGCAATTGCAATTCGTAGCAGTGCAACGGGATATGAACCACTCGCGCGAACATTTCACTCACTAGCTTTTTCGATTCTCAAGATGAAGAGCGGTGATGATTACCGCGAACCGATTCTGTTATCAGGTGCTGAACAAGAGAAAATAATTGCTGACTTACTTGAAGGCGATGTCACCGACGGATATAGAGAGTGGCCACCAGAGCTACGCGATGGTGATGAGAAATTAGGTAACCCGCTACTTACTCGTGGATTCATTCGCGAACTTCGCGATCTGATGATGCGTGCAAATGAACGGAAGATTTCACCACAAGAGTTAGCAACACGTGGGGGACAACTCGGTGAAAAATATTGGTCGCCAGCGGCTGCATTCTGGACCCGCTACGAAGGTGTGATGGATTTGGCCGCATCTGGAGCTGGGGATGCCAAAGTTCGCATTGATCCTTCCGAATTGATTAATGCTGCGATTGCACATTTAAAGAACAGCCCAGAACTTCTTGCAACGCTCCGTAAATCTTTTGCCACAATCCTCATTGATGAGTTTCAAGAATCCG
The DNA here is from genome assembly GCA_009702965.1 of Actinomycetota bacterium. Taxonomy (GTDB): domain Bacteria; phylum Actinomycetota; class Actinomycetes; order Nanopelagicales; family Nanopelagicaceae; genus Planktophila. Next base: position 1,360 of record WLHB01000007.1, read on the forward strand.
ATCCAGCCCAACGCGAACTTCTCGCGCTGATTGCACCGAGTGATCTTCTGATCGCACTCGATAGCAAGAGCGCGGTGGGTAGATTCCGTGGCGCGGATCCAGATGGTGCCGACTTCGCAGCCCACTCACTCATCGGTGATCACGGCATCGTGATCACACTTGAAAGCAACTTTAGAAATCCAGCAAAGCGCGATGCGGTGATGGCAGCGAGTGCGTCAGAAGAGGCTCATCTCATTGCCCACCACTGCAAAAAAGCTCATCTACTCGATGGAATCCCGTATTCAGATATGGCGATTATTCTGCGATCGGGTGGTGCGGGTGCATCTGCCATTCGCAGGGCGTGCATGCAGGCATCAATTCCTACAGTGGGCGAGGTTGAAGCGCTCGGCAACAACGCTGCGATAGCACCGTTCCTATTGTTGGCGCGCATTGCAACTAATCCAAAGAAATTGACCTTAGCTGATGCTGAAGCGTTACTCACCAGCGAGTTTGGTGGAAGCGATGCGATCTCATTGCGCCGTATTCGCAGGTCGCTTCTGGCCTCACGTGGCGATGATGATCTTCGTACCGGTTCGACAATGTTGATCGATGCGCTTATCGATGGTGATATTCCCATTGCAGATGCACCTGAACTTAATCGAGTGCATGCACTTTTATCAGCAGCCCGTAAATCGCTCGCGCGCAAAAATCCAACGGTCCATGATCTCTTGTGGGCAATCTGGAATAACGCGGTGACAAGTGATGGAAATAAAGTCAGTGATGCGTGGAGGGATGCAGCCCTTCGTGGAGGTTCTCGCGGCGCTGCCGCCGATCGTGATCTTGATGCAATGATCGTTCTCTTTGAAAGTGCTGCGCGATTTATTGAACGTTTTCCAGGTGCTGCGCCATCAGTGTTTCTTGACCAGATCAGCGAAGAATTCATTGCAGCAGATGTGATCACAGCTAAAGGTGTTCGCCCTGATGCGCTAGAAATCCTTACCGTTCATAGCGCTAAAGGTCGCCAATGGCCCTTTGTGATTATCGCTGGTGTGCAAGAAGGAATCTGGCCCAACTTAAAGGTGCGTTCGACTCTTCTTGGCGCTGAACGCTTAGTCGAACGTGAACGTCATGGAGATCATCTACCTGATCGTGAACTACAAGCGATTACTGCATCATCTCTTCTTGAAGATGAACGACGTCTCTTTCATGTTGCACAGACTCGGGCTACATCTGATCTTCTGGTCACGGCAACTTCTCGCGAAGATGATGAACCATCGATTTTCTTCCATGAAATATATGAAGAAATACATGGTTTTGCAGCCGATTCACCGCAGGCAGCAAAGGCGCTTCCTGCCCGCCCACTGACCGCTCCGGCGTTGGTGGCAACACTTCGCCGCAATTTAGCGTCAGAGAATTCCGACTCTGCCGCAGTGCTTCTTGCCACTCTCGCTGCATCAGGAATTTCACTGGCTCAAAGTGAGAACTGGGTGGGTGCACGCGCACTATCAACTGATGCACCTGTAGTTAAAGAAGGTGATCCTGTCTATGTTTCTCCAAGTGGAGCCGAGACATTCACCGAATGCGGAGTGAAGTGGTTCCTTGAAAAAAGTGGTGGAACTAATGGTGACGGCGTTGCGCAGTTGCTGGGTTCTGCAATTCATGAGTTTGCTCGACTGAAAGTTGAAATTCCAGGAATCACACATGAGCAACTAGTAGAAAAGTTAGAAAGTTCTTGGTCACTTATCGATCAATCAAGTGGATGGCTTAGCGCAGCTGCCCTTAAGCGCGCTGAACGCATGCTTGAACGATTTGCTCAGTATCACAACGATATCGAAACCAAGAGCGATCGAAGTGTTGTTGGCGTTGAGATGGATTTCAATATCTCTTTTGGTAACGTCATTGTAAAAGGAAATGCTGATCGTCTTGAAGTCGATAGTGAAGGTAAGTACTTTGTCGTTGACTTTAAAACTGGAAAGTATCCAATTGGACATAAAGAGGCGCTGACTAACCTACAACTCGCTTGTTACCAGCTCGGTGTCATCATGGGTGGCTTTGGCGACAAACTCAAAGGCAATGAGACCAGCGGTTCACACCTTGTCTTTCTTGCTCACGATACAAAAGAGGTCGCACTACGTCATCGCCCAGTAATTGATGCAGATGAGGTGCGTACACAACTATCAGTTATCGGTGCCGGGATGGGCGCTGCAACATTTACTGCAACAGTCAATGAGATGTGTCCACGATGTGTTGTTCGGTCATCGTGCCCGGTACAACCCGCAGGTCAGTCGGTGATTTCATGATTGAGAAATACTCACCACTTCAAGTCAGCGCCCTTATAAGGAGTGTGGATCCTAGCTTTTACGACCCTACCCCCGAGCAGGCTGCCATCATCTCAATCGCTAGTAATCCATTTGAACCCGCTGTTGTAATTGCAGGTGCTGGTTCGGGTAAGACCGAGACAATGGCATCTCGCGTGATTTATCTTGTTGCAAATGGTTTTGTAAAACCTGACCAGATCTTGGGTCTCACATTTACCCGTAAAGCAGCAAGTGAGCTCTCTGCTCGTATTCGCAAACGTCTTCGCCAATTGCAACTCGCAATGGAGAAAGCGGAGCTAGAGGTTCCATTTACAACTCTCGATACATCAGTGACCACATATCACTCATATGCCGGTCGCTTACTCAGTGAACATGCGATCCGTTTTGGTATCGATGCTGATGCCCAACCTATGGGTGAAGCCGCGCTCTGGATGTCTGCCAATACCTTGGTGAGTACATGGAACGATCCTGATTTTGTATATGAAGGCGCACTCAATACGGCTATTGATGATGTGATGGGGCTGGCATCTTTAGTACTTGAACATCAGGTGCCACTGGAATCAATTCGCGCCGCCGATGAGCAAACGTTGGCTGAGCTCGCACAATTTTCTGGCGGACCAAATGATGAGGTCCGTGCTGTTTCAAAAACTGCTCGCCAAAGAATTGCGCTCTTGCCACTGGTTGAACGATTTATTGAAACGAGACGCAGCGAAGGTGATCTCTCCTTTGATGATCAGATGTCACTCGCTGCAGATATCGCAATGAAGTTCCCAGATGTTGCAACGATCGAACGCGGTAAATACGCAGTTGTCTTACTCGATGAATATCAAGATACATCTCAATCACAGGTACGTTTACTCTCTGCCCTCTTCGGTAATGGCCATCCTGTCACCGCCGTTGGCGATCCATGCCAATCGATCTATACCTGGCGCGGTGCATCTGCTGGCACCATCGGATCATTTAAAGATCACTTCCCTAAGGCGCCCGGCTCGAAAGGCCTTGAAATATATGAGTTATTAACCACCTTTAGAAATGATGAAGCAATCCTTGAACTTGCCAATGAAATTTCGCAACAGGTGCGCTCACTCGGTGGTCTAGATGTTTCTGCACTTAAACCAAGGCCAGATGCCGGTAAGGGCGATCTCGTTGTGGGGCTCTTTGAAACTATGGAGGCTGAGGCAAATGCAATCGCTGAATACATTGAGCCGCATTGGAATAACCCAGAGCGTTTAATTGAAGATAGTAAAGTTCCAAAGAGCTTTGCCGTACTGGTACGAAAGCGTTCACAGATTCCCGCGATTCAAGGAGCGTTACGTAGCGCTGGGATTGAATGTGAAGTTGTTGGGCTAAGTGGACTTGTCCATGTTCCTGAGATTGCAGATATTGTTGCAATGCTCTCGATTATCGCCGATCCAGATGCTGGTGCATCGCTGATGCGCATGCTCACTGGTCCTCATATTGCTCTGGGGGCTGCCGATATTGCAGCACTTGGCGCATACTCACGCGCGCTTGCAAAGGAATCCTCGAGTGATAGCCGATCACTTGTAAAGAAAATTGTTGCAGGAAATCCAGATTCTGCAGAGGCTGATGATCAATTCCTTGGTTCACTCATTGATGCACTCGATGAGATCGCAAAGGCAGATAAATCTAAATTTAGTGAAGTTGGTTTCCAACGCCTCACCGAATTTGCCGCAGATCTCAGACGGCTTCGTTCTCGCTCTGCCGGAGCGATTACAGATCTCATTGCAGAGATCGAGCGTTATCTCAACCTTGAAGTTGAAGTTCTCTTACGTGATGGCACTCGATCAGGTCGCAGACACATTGATCGCTTTATGGATGAGGCATCTAAATTTGCCCGTAACGGCGCATCACTAAACGCTTTCTTGCAGTGGCTAGCAATTGCCAGCCGCGAAGAAGGTGGCCTTAAGGCAGGCGCTGCTGAAGTGAATTTTGATGCTGTACAGATACTTACAATTCATAGCGCAAAGGGCGCTGAATGGGACCTTGTCGCAGTACCAGGGTTAGCTCATGGCACATTCCCGAGTGATCACAAGGGAGATCCCGATAACTGGATCACCAATGAAAGACATATCCCCTTTGCTCTGAGCGGTGATGGTGGACAACTTCCGGTCTTCTCATGGAGCGGTGCCACATCTAATGCTGATGCTGGAAAAGCGGTAAAGAAATTTAAAGAACAGTGCAACACATTTAAAGAGCAGGAAGAGATTCGCCTTGGCTATGTCGCAATGACTCGCGCGAAGACACATCTGATCTGTACATCATCGTGGTGGCGCGATGGTCAGAAGAAAGTTCCGCCTTCATCAATTTTCGAGCAAGCACAATCTGTTGCAACTCGAGTCGGTCGCATCATCAACCTTGAGGATGCACCGATTGATGGTGAGAAGAATCCACTTCGCGAGAACCCTGCCAGTGCTACCTGGCCTCTTGATGCGCTAGGTGATCGCAGGCAACGCTTTGATGCAGAGGTCGCACTCGTTACATCAAAAGCACCGGTCTCTCTCGATACAGCGCTCTCTGATTCCAACGATGAAGAGATCAGTTCATGGATTCGTGATAGCCAAGCAATAATTAATGAATTTGAGAATTACAAGAACGCTCTAGCAAGCGTGGCTCTGCCTCCTCGTATGGCGACATCAACGTTGATTGCACTCTATGAAGACCCACAGGCACTTGCACTCTCGATTCGACGTCCGATGCCACGAGCAAGTGATGAATTCTCTCGGCGCGGAACTGCCTTCCACTTATGGATCGAGAAGCATTTCAATATGCTCACCTTCTTTGATGATGAAGATTTCGATCTCCTTGAGCCGCTCGAAGCAGATCAGACCCTCGAAGAGTTAAAGAGTGCGTGGCTAGCAAGCACCTGGGCTGGGCGCACTCCTTATGCCGTTGAAGTTCCCTTTGAAACCGTCATTGCTGGCGTTCTTATTCGTGGCCGCATTGATGCTGTCTATAAAGAGGGCGATAGTTATGAAGTCATCGATTGGAAAACAGGGTCTAAAAAGCTAGGTAAATCAGCGGCAATTCAATTGGCTGTCTATCGCCTAGCGTGGGCGACCTTGAAGAATGTTGAGCTAGAAAAAGTCAGCGCTGCATTCCACTATGTGCCAACCTCGATCACTGATCGCCCTGCAGATCTGATGGGACGCGATGAACTTATTGCATTGCTAGAGCAGTTCAATTCTTAATTCAACTGCTTACTTCAACTTCAGATCAACAGATAGCGGCAAGTGATCACTTACTCCAGTTGCAACGGTAGGAAGTTGCGTAGATTCCATGGCAGATCGAGTAAGAATGTAATCAAATTGAATTTTTGCTCCCCAACTTGGATATGTTGCTTGGGTTGCTAGCGATCTCCACTTCGAGGCAACGACTGGCAAATTCTTTGGCAGGTTTAAATCCCCGACAATGATTGCCGTTGTATTCATTTCTCTCTCTAGTTCAATTGCCCAACCCTTGATTGCGCGAAGTTGTTTGAGGTTATATCCCGGAACAAAGGACAGGTGTGTATTGATCACGGTAATTCCATTTACCAAGGTTGCCGCAAGTGCTACACGAGGTTCATCACGAATATAGATTGGCCGGAGTTTTCCTGGATTTGCTTCATCACCTGGAACCAGAAGTGGCATACCAATGGGTGCGTTACCAAGATCTAGTCGATGCCACTTAGCTACTTCAATCTTTGAGGCGATGCCAATTCCATATCCACCTTGATTTGCTCCTTCATCCGTGCCTGAGCTATCGCTCTCAGTGATGATTTTTTGATCGTTTGCGTTAAGTTTTCGCCACTTTTCACCTGGTGTTCCAATAATGCACGGAGCAAATGCAAAGTGCGGTGCACCAATACTCTGAGCAATCTTTGAAATTTGATTGACATCTGCAGTGCGTGCAAGTCGGTAATCACATTCTTGTACGGCAATCAGATCGGGTGCTGGGTCGGTCGCAATTTTCTCGGCGGCCTGGGCTAGGGCAGCGCTATCGGCTACGGGGGTCGGCGGGATCGCCATTCCATGCAGGATATTCCACGAGGTAATGCGCATAGCGAGCAGGCTAGTACCGTTGCCCCTTATGAGCGCGATCAATAGCCAACCATCACGGATCGACCGCGCCGGCCACCTGCGTGAAAACCAGGCAACTCTTGATCAGCTCTGGATGCGAGCCAAAATCCTTCAGATCGCACAGGGTCGGATACGAGCAGATGGATATCTAGGTGCAGATCAGGTCGCATCTCTGATTGCAGATGGTGAATTTAAGGAAGGCTCACGTTACTTTCTCGGTTTAGATGCAGTCTCTGGCGATCCATATTTTGCATGGGATACACGGTGGACAACTGCACGCACAGATGAAGAGATGAAGATTGGATTTACCACTCTTCGCGAAGTAGGCGCTGCTCTTTCAGATATAGATGTCGAGCTTGCATTGCATGCTGTTGCATTAAGTAACTGGCACCAATCGCATCCTTGTTGTGCCAGGTGCGGAGCGCAGACTCGCGTTGATTTAGGCGGGGCAGTTCGTGTCTGCGATGCAGATAAGAGCCAACATCATCCACGTACAGATAGCGCTGTCATCGTATTGGTGCGAGATAAAGATGATCGTATTCTTCTTGGACACCAACCAGTCTGGCCAGAAGGGCGATTCTCATGCTTTGCCGGATTTTTAGAACCTGGTGAAACATTTGAACAATGTGTTGCTCGTGAAGTCTTTGAAGAAGCTGGTGTTGCAGTTCGTGAGATTTCATATCTTGGTTCACAACCATGGCCATTCCCAGCATCGATCATGATTTCATTTGATGCAGTGACAGATTTTCCTGAAACTGCCCGCCCTGATGGCGCTGAGATCACTGAGGTGAAATGGTTTACTCGCGATCAACTTCGCGCAGAAGCAAAGGCAGGAACGCTATTGCTTCCACCTTCGATTTCAGTTGCTCGCAAAATGATTGAACGTTGGTTGGGTGAGACGGCCGTCGGTGGCGAAACATGGAGATAGTTCCCAAACTTGGGGGAGAACCAAGCCTACGCGGTGACGAGATCCTCGCAGCACTCGATGATGATCAACGAGAAGTGGCTTTAGCAACACGTGGTCCTGTCTGTGTAATTGCAGGTGCTGGTACTGGAAAAACTCGCGCAATCACTCATCGCATCGCCTACGCCGCAGCGATTGGAACAATGGATCCCAGCAAAGTGTTGGCACTTACCTTTACTGCGCGCGCTGCAGGTGAGATGCGTACCCGTCTTCGTTCATTGGGCGTTCCCACTGTTGCTGCGCGCACAGTGCACTCGGCAGCGCTCAAGCAGCTGATCTATTTTTGGCCGACAGTCTTTGGCGGGCGTACCCCTGATTTAATGAATAGCAAGACTCCATTTCTTACTGAAGCGATCAACCGCGCTAATTTGTCGGGGGAGGTTCGCAGTACCTCTCGAGAAACAATGAGAGATATTGCAACTGAGATTGAGTGGGCAAAGGTTTCACAGGTTGCACCGATTGATTACTTAGATCAGGTATCAGAGCGTTTAACCAAACCACGCATTAAACCTGAACACATTGCTCAGATCTATGTGGCTTATGAAAGTCTCAAAAAGCAAGAAGTTGCGATTGATTTCGAAGATGTCTTACTTCTCACCTCGGCGATGCTTGAAGAAGAGCGAGCAGTGCGTGAGCGTGTACAGGATCAATACCGGTACTTCACAGTTGATGAGTATCAGGACATCTCACCAATTCAGCAGCGACTTATTAACGCATGGCTTGGAAGTCGAAAAGATATCTGCGTTGTAGGAGATCCGGCACAGACGATTTATTCATTCGCTGGGGCGACCCCAGTTTTCTTAAATACCTTCACACAACGTTTCCCAGAGGCGCAGGTAATCCGCCTCAGCACTGGATACAGATCAACACCAGAGATTACATTTGCTGCAAATGCGCTGCTGCGAACATCGTCAATGGGGCAAGAGCTCACCGCAAGTAATGACCATGGACATCGGCCCAGCGTTGATGGATTTAAAGATGAGACAGCAGAGATCGCAGGAATTATTTCATCGATCACCGCACTGCTCAGCGATGGAACTGCGCCACAAGAGATTGCAATCTTGGCTCGTACCAATAGCCAACTCAAAGGTATGGAACGTGCCATGAATAGCAAAGGCCTTCCATATCAAGTGCGCAGTACCGAAAGATTCTTTGAGCGCCAAGATGTAAGAGATTTCCTCAAGCAAGTACGCCAAGCATCTGTAATTCCAACAGAAGGCGCTACATGGCTCGATGAATTGCGCACGATTGCTCAGCCATATTTAACAGGTGAAAGTATTGATGGAATTGCAGCTCTGCTTCATTTAGGACGCGAGCTCGATGACGATGAAGGATTCTCACCAAAGACTCTGCGCGGATTCTTACGTGAAGTCGAAGATCGCGTCACACAGAACAATCCACCCACAATGCCAGTAGTCACTCTTGCAACTCTTCATGCTGCAAAGGGTCTTGAGTGGGAGCGAGTATTTCTGATCGGTGCATCAGAGGGAATTTTGCCTTTAGAAACTGGTTCAACCGGAACAACAGATGCGGTTATTTCAGAAGAGCGACGTTTGTTCTATGTTGGCATGACCCGCGCAAAGGTTGATCTTCACATCTCATACCGCGGCCAACCATCTCGCTTCTTACGCGAATCTGGGTTACTCGCCAGTTCATAGGCGTATGCGAGGGGTTATTCGCGGCCGCTTGCGCAGGAATTAATTCATTTGCACCAAGTGATATCGGTGCTCTACCCTTAGCGCTATGTCCGTACAGGGAGTATCAACACAGGTAGCAGTTGCTGCCGCGATCTCTCATGCCCATTCACATCTAGCCACAGCTGCCGCTAACAAGCGAACATCTTGGCCACGCGCATCAAAGCCAGCGTTTTACGCAGCTTTTTATGCCACAGCGGATGAGGCAACCGGAGGGTCAATCGAGTAAATCGATATAACCCACACAAGGGCCTCAAATCCGAAAAGGATTTAGAGGTCCTTTTTCTTTATCCAAAGAAAATATCCAAAGAAAGTAACCAGAGAAAGATCGAGAGAGAAGAAAGAGGGTGAGAGCGATGACCGTTCTCTTCAGTGAACTGCAACTACCAGGCTGGGCAGAGACCGGCGACAAGATTGGCTTAAGCGATGTGACATTTACATATGACGATGCCAAAGCTTTTACCTTGCCATGTCACACAGCAGATCCCGAACTCTTCTTCGCCGATGATGACGGCGCAACAGCGGCTGCCAAGGCGCTCTGTGGTGGATGTCCGATGCGTAATGCCTGCCTCGATGGCGCACTTTCGCGTCAAGAGCCATGCGGAGTATGGGGTGGACAGTTAATTGAAGATGGCGTGATTATTGAACGTCGTCGTCGTGCGGGTCGTCCACCGAAGGTCTCTGCCGCCTAAAGACGGTTGCTGCCTAAAGACGGTTGCTGCTTAAGTTTTGCGCTGACATCGTGGACAGAAATGTGACGAGCGTGCGCCAAGAACTATTCTCCTAATTGGCGCACCACAACGTGGACACGGTTCATCTTCTCGCCCATACGCAGAAAGGGATTGATCGAAGAATCCACTCTCTCCATTGACATCAATGTAGAGATCGTCAAAAGAAGTGCCGCCCTGTGCAATTGCTTCTTGCATTACTTGCGTTGCACAATCAATGACAGCAGTGATCCTTTTTCTTGATAGTTCAGAAGTCAGTGATTCTGGATGCACCTTTGCTCGCCACAACGCTTCATCTGCATAGATATTTCCAACTCCCGACATGATTTCTTGATTTAACAAGGCAGTCTTAATTCGAACTCGGCGTTGCGCAAATTTTGTAATAGTCCCCTGATAATCGAAGCTGGGATCAAATGGGTCCAGGGCAATGTGTTGAGCAGAGCTCGGCACCCCATCGGTGAGCTGCTCTACTGAGAGCCAACCAAAGGTTCGTTGATCGTTAAATACAAGCTCACGACTGCGTAGAGATTTCTTCAGAGCGAATTGTGCACGTACATGTTTAGCTGCAGGTCTATCTTTCTGCGCAATAAGAAACTGCCCACTCATTCCAAGATGCGCTACCAATACAAATGGGCGATCAAGAGTTATCCAGAGGAACTTTCCACGGCGTCCAGTGCCGGTAATTCGAGCACCTTTAAGTGTTGATAGAGGGGCGATGGATTCAGCTTTGAGCGTGCGTGGATGAAGATCTAGCGCATCGACGATGCGATAGCCAGAGATCAGATGGTGCAGACCTCGTCGAACAGTTTCTACTTCAGGAAGTTCAGGCATTATTTTCCAGCCTTACATTTCTCCGAGCAGTACTTCACATTCTCCCAATCGCGCGCCCACTTTTTGCGCCACTCAAATTCGCGTTCACAGCGCTGACAAACCTTGGGCGGGAAGCCATTTTTAGTCTTGGCTCGCATGGCGCGAGTTTAACTGCAAGAGTTCACAAGGCGCATCCGCAAGGTGCTGGATAAACTCGTGCGATGAAAGCGCTACTGGCTGTCTGCCTTGCACTCATCACTCTAACTGGGTGTTCCCAGGCTGACACCTTTGGCGAGTTAGCAGATGGAGCATGTACCGATAGCCAAGGTCGCTTGGTTCAAAAGCATATTGGCGAACAAATTTCTGCTCTCTCTCGCGAAGATTGGGAGAGTGCATACTCATACGCATCCTCTGGATTTCGAGAAGTCGTAACTCTCGATCAGTTCATTCTTGTGATCGGTACTGAGTATCAGATGCTGATAAATAACGAGGCCGTTGAATATGGCTCATGTACGGTTGATTCTGAAACCATACTCCAAGATGTACGCGTGACAAATAGGGAGATAGATTTTCAACTAAAGTATGAATTATCCTATGTAGAGCAAACACTTGGGATTGAATCAGCGCTAGTAGCACTGGCTGATCCGCTGACAAATATCTAAGAACCGCTGTCGGTTACGCCAGGTGAAGTTAATTCGTTACAGGTGAGATCTCTGGGAACCAGACAAGTGCTTCATCACGAAATGGTCCTTCTGCTTCAAGTTGGCAGAAGATTCCAGTGGTTCCCATTGTGACTCGATGAATCAAGACGTATTCCGCAGGAAGATTAAGTTGAAAGCCAATCTTTGCGGTGGGATTTCGTGGATCGCCCACGCGCGCACTTTGATCGCGTAACCACTCACGCGAGTATTTAAAGGTGGGAGTTCGTAGCGGTTCAACGAGCGGAACGAGAAATTCAAGTACTAATTCTGGATCGACATTTACTTCGGGGAGGATAAATCCATCCTTTTTGAAACCGTCGTACAGTGCTTGGGCGTTGTCATCGAGGGCGTGCTTCAGAAGGTTTTTAAAGGGTTCAGGGAAACCGTTTGGAAGTCGATTACATGCACCAAAATCTAAAACACCGATGCGTCCATCTTCAAGTAATCTGAAATTACCGGGATGTGGATCTGCATGAAGTAACCCTGCGCGGTCTGGGCAGGTGAAGTGGAAGCGAGCAATACGTATTCCTGCAGCATCACGCTCTGCTTGTGTACCGCTCTTAATGATCTGAGCCAGTGGCTTTCCATCTATCCATTGGCTGACTAATACCTTTGCAGTTGCATGCAGAACGAGCGGGATCGCGATATCAGGATCATTTTCGTAGGCGGCGTAGCAGGCGCGTTGTGCCTCTGCCTCGTAGAGATAATCGACCTCTTCAATAATGCGCGCGCGAAGTTCTTCCATCAGCGGCTTCATATCAATGCCCGGAAGAACAAGGCCGAAGATCTTTGAAAAACGTTGGATCTGATTGAGATCACTCACGAGCGCTTCAGCGGCTCCTGGATATTGAATCTTCACCGCGACATTTGTTCCATCACTCCACACAGCTCGATGAACCTGTCCAATGGAAGCTGATGCGGTTGCTTCATCTTCAAATGAGATAAAGAGATCGCGCCAATCTTCTCCGAGTTCCTTTGCCAATACTTTATGAACAACTTTGGCTGGAAGTGGTGGCGCCGACTCTTGCAACTTAGTCAATGTTTCACGGTATGGCTTTGCAAATTCTTCAGGAAGGGCTGCCTCAAAAACACTGAGCGCCTGCCCGAATTTCATCGCCCCACCTTTAAGTTCTCCTAGAACTTTAAAGAGTTGCTCAGCAGTCTTTTCTTGAATATCTGCAAGGACTACAGAAGATGATTGACCAACAAGTTGCTTACCAATTCCCAGAACGCCACGACCTGCAATACCGACAGGAATTGAAACCATGCGAGCAGAACGAGCACTCGTCGTACTCGGAATCTTTACATCTGCAGGTTTCTTGGCCACACCCGTATCTTCTCTTCGATCTCACCTTTGCGCCAAATGAAAGTGGCAAAACAGGTGCGAGATGGGCAAGATCACAACCAGTGGCAGCCGCATTCAGGATTTCGGCCAAGTGTGATCAATGAACTCTCACTCGGATTTAAGGTATCCACGGCCATATAGCCCCCGGTCAATTGACTTTCTCCTTGATCGATATGAGTCAGAAGAAATGAGGCGATTAAGCCGGCAAGATAATGTGCGGCAAAGACTGCAGGTTGTTGTATCTGTGGCGGTGTGCTGAGAGAGAACTTATCGGCAATAACACTTACACCGCCAAGAACGTGATCAATGGTGATATCTCGACATCGCGTGCACGGTGTTTTTCCTGGCTCAACAATGGGTCCAAAAACAAGCTGTCCACCATCGAGTTGTGAGATGACGATATGTTCATGGCCAGATGCCATCCATTGGGCAAGAAGTAACGGATCTAATTGGCCAGTGTGAATCTTGATAAATCGCTCAGGTTCCTGACCGTCGAGTTCTTGTGCATTTTCATGGCTTTCAATCGGAAAGAGAGACAGTTCTTTACCTAAATCATCCATGCGCTGTTTAAATCCAAGTCCCACATCTGTAGCCCGTATGAATCCAGCGCTGAGATCACTATCGGTAATTGTTGGAGAATCTGAACGAGAGCCGAGTGCAAAGTGAGTGTATGTCACACCGCTTGAGAGCAATATTCCATAGAGCAGAGTTGCGATTCTGTCGCTGCCGTAAATTTCAATTCTCACATTCTGTCGCGCATTGATAATTGAAACTCCCGAATCGTGCACACCAGGAAGTAATCGAGCATGTGACAACTCAGGTGCAACTCTTCTTTGCAATTGTGAGAATGCAGCATCGGGCAAGATGTCGCGACGTTTATGTTTTGCCACAGATTGATAACGGCTAGTGATTGCTAAAACTGAAGGAGAGGTTTCAAGAAACTCGTGCTCTTCTAAATTCCAGATGAGTTCACTGAGATCCTCTGGTGAAATTCCACACTCACTTGCGATATCGGCATCGATCTGACCGGCGAGCATTTCAAGAGCGCGCACATAACCGTTCTCTGTGATGGCAAAAGAGCTACGCGCTGTGCCACAGCGCAGACCAATGGGGGTGCGATAGATATTGATTCCTTCTTTGAGGCGAAGGTGGGCGAGTGAGGTGGGTGTTGTTGTCATAACGCGAAGAGTTCCAGCGAGGTGGATACCGACCTGCGAGCGCCTCCACACCATCGCGCCGATAGAGCGCTCTGGCTACTTCCTGTGTAGAAAAAAATTCACCCCGTATCAGTGATACGGGGTGAATCCAGTAGATCTAATTTCTACTCACCAATTCCTGCTAATGAAAGCGTGACTGTGGCTAGTAGTTATGGTGCGGGTGTTAACTCTTGCGAGTTACTGTCCCTCGCGAGTTACTGCGCCTTACCGAGAATTCGGTTGACCGTTGTTCCGCATACTGGGCACTTGCCCTTTGCCATGCGGCGACCTGAATCCGAAATGTGAACCATGCCTTCGAAGTCGCGCTTCGCTTTGCACTTCACACAGTAGGCATCACCCTTGTAAGCCTCGTTTGTCTCTGCCATTTTCTAGCCTCCTATCGACGTATGCGCTAGGAGCGCACTCGTTCAGGCTTGACGATACTCCCGCTCACGCTCAAAGTGGGCGCTATCCGCAGGGTTTTATCCCAGTTTCTTCAGCTCGACAGGGGCGGCCAGGGCCCGTTCTGCCGCTTCATAGCCATCGAGAAAGGCGCTAGCGAGCTCGCTATCGGGGAATCGGGCCAAAATAGAGGTGAATTCCTCGCCATGATCGCTATGGGCGAGGTGGATAGCCTCGTGGAAGAGGACATAGTCGAGGGCGTAATCAGGGGCGAGCCGAAGGCGATCGGAGATGCGGATTGTGCGATCCACGCTCGTACATGAGCCCCAGCGCTCGCGCATTGAGCGCCAGGTGACGCTCTGAGGGCGCTCGAGGATCTCAGGGGCGAATTCGGTGAGGAGGCTATCGATCCTTTCAGCCAGCGCGCTCTCAGTCGGAGTCTTAGCTGCTTCCTGGCTTCGGATCTTGGCGATCATCTCAGGGACCATGGCGCGCTCATCAGCCTTACTCATGCTCGCCGGGATAGAGATCACGATGCGCCCACCTTGGCGGTAGGCCGAGAGATGACGTTTACGCCGTTTGGATCGGATGACGATGATCTCACCCTCACCGATTCCTGGCAGGGTCGCTTCAGTATCGTCGACCTGACCCCCGTCGAGTTGGCTATCCATATTCTAAAAGTACTGCCCCTTGCAGAGTAATTCTGGATGAAATGTGAAAACCTCAAGTACGTGTTGAGGTTTTTTTGTTATTCGTCGCCATTGCATAGTAAAAAAAGATATAAATGTCAACGCGTGGAGCATTTGATTTGCTGGCTCGTTCGTCGTACTTTTCGCATACGAAGTCCTCGGATAACCGTTCTATATCTGCAAGGGGAAGGCAGATATTGGAATGTGCGGCCGGGGACTTCGCTTTTATTTGCGCAGATAAATCACGTCAGCGAGTTTTAAATCAACCCACTCAAGTCATCGGGAACGGTGCTCGAGGCGATGAATGCCTTTGGATCTTTTAAGTCATCTGCACTGGGAAGTATTCCTGCCCAGAGTGCATCACGACTTTCAATCTGGCTCTCTTCGCGGATGGTTCGCCAGAAAGCGCTCGCCTCACGAGTAAGTCGTGGAGAAACTTCAAGACCCAATAGCGTTGCAAAGAGTTGATGCGCAGGAGTCGACGATGCGCGCCTGCGACGTTGTGTCTCGCGGAGCGCTTCGATATTTGGCATGCGATCACCGGCGGCGGTAACTAGAACATCATCTGTCCAGCCATCGATAAGTGCCAGCACAGTCTCGAGTTTTTCTAAAGCAGCTTTCTGCTGTGGTGATTCCTCCGGTGAGAAAATTCCATTGTTCAATTCAATCGAGAGATTGACTTGCCCTTCAATAGGTTGCGATGGATCAAATCCACTCATCGCTTCCTCTGCCTGACGTTGAATTGCATCAAGATCAATACGAATTCCACGGCCATATTCAGTGATGGTGCTCTGAATATATGAAACGAGCCATGGGTTATGGGCGAAGAGACGAGCTACTGCGCCTTCGCGAAGTGCATGAAAGAGATAGACCTCTGATTGAGGAATTTCAAGATCTGCAGACCATGCTGCAATGTTTTCAGGAATGAGCACTGGACGTGGGGGATCAAGGATTGGCAAGCCCGCATCGTGCGCACCGGTAACTGTTGAGGCTAGCGCGCCGATTGATTGCCCCAGTTGAGTTGCCACCATGGATGAAATAAATCCACGAAGTAATCCACCAATTGCATCAAGAGGGATAGGGCTCTCTTGATCCTGATCAAGCTCTTGCGCCTGTGAAGCCTGCGCCAGAAGATCGGCCATCGCTTCAAGTAGCCCTTTTGCCAAAGGAGCAATATCTCGGTGCCATCCGTTGATCGTGAGGTCGATCCAATCTGCGCGATTAACTGCAGATGGCGAAGATGACAAGAGCGCAGAAGGAAATGATGTGGCCTCATTAAGCCAGACCTCAGAGATTTCATAGGCACTTGATACAACGCTTTGATCCCGAGTGCTCAATGGCAGAAATCCATGTGCTGTAATAAACTTCTTTGCAGTTTCGCGCACAGTTTTTATCGGCAGTGGATCCGCCGGTGTATTTCCGGCCGGACCAAATCCGGGAAATGCTCCTGCACCAGCCATGCCGGAAAAGAGTGCTGAAAGATTCTCACTCGTCATCGCTTGCATGTTTTCCATGTTCTCGACAGGAATTCCTAATTTTTCAAATTGCTCGCGCATCTGCTCTTGTATAGCGCGAAGAATTTCACTGAAATCTTCAGGGCCATTATTATCTTGAGAGCCATCCGAACTTCCATCATCGGAACCATTTCCAGGTGGGGTAAAACCAAAAGGTGACACTGCTTCTACCCAGACCTTTCTGCTATCAATCTACGGCGGAGACTTCTACTGTGGAGACTTCTGTTGTCGAGACTTTAAGTAGAACACATAGAGAGCGAAATTTCTTCCCCGCTTCCCCTACCTTTTTTGAATAGAAGTGCGGAGGGTGATTTTGCGACTAGGCTTACCCCATGTCGAATGCATTCCTTGCTCTCATCTGGTGGGTCATCCCCGCTGGGGCCTTGATCGGCGCGCTTGGATATGTCCTCTGGGTGACTCAATTTAAAGACCGATACGAAACTCAAACATCGCGATCGGTCGACCAGTTTCAGAGATTCCAGGGCGCTTTCAATCAAGCCCAGGTGGTAAATGTGGATGATTCCAAAAATGGTCTAGCTAGAGAAGTTGGGAAGAATAGAGAAGATGGCTTAGGTCGAAAAGATGCATCGCAACGAGGAGAAGAAAAATAATCCGCGGCCTTAAGTTCTCTCCTCTGCCGAGATTATCTACTGTTCTTATCTACGCTTTCTTTATCGGTGCTTTTCTCTCTCCATTGCAATACGTTGCCATCGCCCCCGGCACACCGCAGGGAATCTTTCCTGAAATCGTAAAGGTAAATTCAAAGGGTGAAGCAGATGCATTTCCTATCGATGGCCAGTTCTATCTTTTAACGATACGCGTGACCTCACCAGGTTCATACCTTTCAGGTGTTGAAGGGCTCTATCGCTGGGCACGCACTGATCAAGTGCTTCTACCAAGCAGCGTTATCTATCCACCAGGCATTACTTCTGAGGAAGAAGAGAAGCTCTCCAACGAAGAGATGAAAGGCTCGCAGGATTTTGCGCGGTCGGTGGCGCTGGGTTATCTCGTAAAGAATTATCCAAATGGTGGCTATGAAAAGTTAACTCCAAAAGATCTTTCGATTGATGTCGAAAAAGTTGGTGGGCCAAGTGGAGGAATGATCTTCACACTCGCCATTATCGAATTGTTAACGAAAGAAAATCTACTGAACGGCCGCACGGTGGCTGGAACTGGAACGATTGCAGAAGATGGAACCATCGGTCCGATCGGAGGGATCGAGGAGAAGCTTGTCGCCGCCAAAAGGGCGGGCGTTGACCTTTTCCTAGCCCCTAAGGAGAACTGTTCAGAACTTTCTTCTATACCTGAGGGCATCACAGTGGCTGCGGTGGGGACTATTGATGAGGCTGTGGCAGCGCTGAGTTCATCGACACCGAAAGGTTGCGATAGTTTAGGCGCATGAATCAACTGCGCAAACCCCTGAATATCACCCTCGGTGTCCTTGTTCTTCTTGGAGCGGTCATCGTCTCTTCAAGTGGATTTTATATCGATTGGCTCTGGTTTAAATCTGTTGGCTTTACAGAGGTCTGGAGCACAATTCTTGTCACAAAGATTGTCCTCTTTGTTGTTGTTGGCCTCGTTACTTCGCTCTTCATCTCAGCAAACATCTACATCGCATATAAGAAGCGTCCTCTATATGTTCCGCTCTCAGTTGAAGCAGACAATCTAGAACGTTATCGCGCACAGTTAGAGCCAATTCGTAAATGGGTATTTCTTGCTATCGCTGGCGTGCTTATCTACTTTGGTGGAACATCAGGATCAGTCTTCTGGTCAACCTGGCTCCAGTTTAGAAATGCGACATCATTTGGTGTTACCGATCCACAATTTGGTCTCGATATCTCATTCTTTGCATTTAAGTTACCTATGTACCAAGCACTTATCGGTTGGGGAATCTCACTTACCGTTATTGCAATCTTGGCGGCAGTCGGCGTTCACTATCTCTACGGTGGAATTCGTCCGCAAGCACAGTCAGAGCGCACAACAGGTGCTGCCCGTCTTCAGATTTCCGTCCTTCTAGGAATGTTCGTTCTCCTCAAGGCGGTTGCTTACTGGTACGACCGTTATGCATTAGCCCTTAAAGAGAATGCCCTCATCACAGGAATGACTTACAGTGATGTCAACGCACTATTGCCAGCCAAGGCAATTCTTGCGGCAATTGCAGTGATTTGCGCCTTGCTCTTCTTTGCAAGCATCTTTACTCGTTCATGGCTACTTCCAACGGCCGGTACAGCCCTTCTTGTGATTTCATCAGTGCTAATCGCAGGTCTTTATCCAGCGGCGGTTCAACAATTTCAGGTAAAGCCTTCTGAATCATCAAAGGAAGCGCCATATATTCAGCGCAATATTGATGCCACCCGAGTTGCATATGGCATTGATACCGTTGATGTTCAAAACTATGACGCAACTCTTACTACCAATGCGGGTCAGCTTGCAGATGATGCAGCGACCATTGCAAATATTCGACTCATGGATCCGAATGTTCTCTCTGCAACATTCCGCCAGCTTCAGCAGTTGAAGCCGTACTACGCATTCCCAGATTCACTCGATGTTGATAGATATAAAGTCAATGGAGTTTCGCGCGACACAATTGTCGCTGTTCGCGAACTCAGCATTGAAGGTAATCCAAGTCGTAACTGGATCAACGATCACCTTGTTTACACACACGGCTTTGGTTTTGTTGCAGCCTTTGGTAACTCTCGCGATGCTGATGGAAAGCCAACCTTTGCTGTTGGAGATCTTCCATCAACTAAGGGGCTTGGTGAATTCCAGCCACGCATTTACTTCGGTGAGAACACACCTGATTACTCAATCATCGGTGGCGTGAAAACTGACACACCAGTTGAGTTTGACTACCCAGATGATTCTTCGGCCAATGGACAGCGCAATTACACCTACACAGGTAAGGGTGGCGTTCCAGTCGGAAGCGTCTTTAATAAACTTCTCTTTGCAATCAAGTATCAGGAACAGCGCATCTTGCTCTCAAGCCTGATCAACAAGGATTCGAAGATTATCTTTGAGCGCAATCCTCGCGATCGCGTCGCCAAGGTTGCTCCATGGTTAACTCTCGATGGAGATCCATACCCAGCAATTGTTGATGGACGCATTCAGTGGATTGTTGATGCCTACACAACAAGTTCTAGCTATCCATATTCACAGACGACAGGGCTCTCTACTGCAACCTCTGATGCGCTCACAGCTAATTCAACTTCTGTGACAGCACAAGCAAACCGAAATGTGAATTACATTCGCAACTCGGTCAAGGCGACAGTTGATGCATATGACGGCACCGTTACTTTGTATCAGTGGGATGAGAAGGATCCAGTCCTTGCAACATGGATGAAGGTTTTCCCTGGCTCTGTCACCCCGAAGAGCAAGATGTCTGCAGAACTTCTTGCTCATGTGCGCTACCCAGCTGATCTCTTCAGAGTTCAACGCGATGTGTTGAGTTCATACCATGTGAAGACTGCGGGAGCTTTCTACGGTGGTCAGGATTTCTGGCGCGTTCCACGTGACCCATCAACATTTGGTGGCAACGCTGCTGCGCAGCCTCCATATTATTTAACGCTGCAGATGCCTGGTGCAGAGACACCTGCATTCTCATTGACAACACCATTTGTGCCTCGCGGTGGTCGTGAGAACTTGTCAGCATTTGCAGTCGCAAATTCTGATGCAGGCCCTAACTACGGAAAAATTACCGTCTTGCAATTGCCACGTAGTACAAACGTTGCGGGACCATCACAGGTTGCCTCAAACTTTGAAGCAAAACCTGAAGTTGCGAATTCACTCTCGCTCCTTCGCCAAGGTGGCTCTGATGTAGTGCTTGGAAGCTTGCTTACACTTCCTGTAGGTAACGGACTTCTCTACGTTCAGCCTGTCTACGTGCGTGCAACATCAAATGCTGCGGCATATCCACTCTTACAGAAAGTTCTCGTCTCATTCGGAGATCAAATTGGTTTTGATGACACCCTTAAGGGCGCACTCGATCAAGTCTTCGGTGGAAACTCAGGAACTCAATCCGGTGGCGGTGATGTGAACTCTGGTGGATCTTCATCAGATGTTTCAAGTGCAATCGCGAGTGCAATTTCTGCTTATCAAGATGGATTAGCTGCTCTGGCAAAGGGAGATTTCGCTGCATACGATCGTGCGCAGAAGAGATTGAAATCTGCCCTCGATGCTGCTGCAAATGCGCAGAAGCAGTAGTTAATTCTTCTCAATTTGGTGGTTGACCCCGCGGCGATTAAGATTGATCTACCGACGCGGGGTGGAGCAGCTCGGTAGCTCGCTGGGCTCATAACCCAGAGGTCGTAGGTTCAAATCCTGCCCCCGCTACCAATCACATAAGAAATAGCGCCGAAAGGCGCTATTTCTTTTTGCTTTCTCAGATTGATTTACAAGGCTTCAAACCTTTGCTCACAAGATTCTCATCCTTGCCTCTCTTTGTTACATATCGAGCAGTCTCTTACTAGGATTTAACTATGACCCAAAGACAAGAGTTTCGAGTTATTCAAAAGTATCCTTCTTTTGAAGTCCGTGAATATCAGCCATGCGTTCTCGCTGAAGTGAAAATCTCGGCGCGCTACTCTGAAGCAACGGGCACAGCATTCGGGCATCTCATCAGATACATTTCTAAAGGCAACCGCACCGAAGAAAAAATCGCAATGACTGCTCCGGTAATTGCGGCCCAGAAAGCCGACAAGGCGCATGACAACGAATGGTATGTCTCCTTCGTAATGCCATCGGGAAGCACCTTTGGCCACCTACCTGATCCGAGTGATCCACGTGTTGTTCTGCGCGAGCTAGAGAGCGAAACGTGTATAGCCTCCTCATTCCGAGGTCGTGCTACCGAAGAGCTATCAGAGAAGAAGATCAGCGAGCTACGAAAAGCAGCCGCACAGGTCAACCTTGCTTTGTCGGATGAAACAAGAATCTGTCGATTTGATCCACCATTTAAGCCAGGCTTCTTGCAATATAACGAGATAGTTATTCCAGTTTATTCACCAAATCTTTGATGATTTTGCTAATCTTTCATCATGTGGCTGACCAAAAAGATTAAGCAAATCTTTCTAAAGAAACCTCGTAGCAATTTCTCAGAGTCAAGGCTTGATCCTAATGACAATGCGTATAGGCGTATGCAATTCGAGATGAGAGAAGCAGGCGGATTGAACGGAGAACTCATGCGGAGAGCCGCTAATTTTACAAATCCAAAGCGACTGGATGAAGAGTAGATTCTAAGTTAATAGCTCTGGCAGATACGTCCACTATTCAAGGATTTGAACCACATTCAAGGTTTAGATATGGAATTCAGATTTGCTTACATAAGTTGGTTACGAAGGACTCGACTGCCCGATCCGGTGGCTAAGAGTTATCGAATACGAAGCGAGTTTGTAACGACAAGGAGTGAGCTCAGCGCCATTGCAGCCGCGGCATACATGGGTGTTAACGCGCCAGCGATGGCAATTGGAATGCCGATGACGTTATAGGCAAAGGCCCAACCCAGATTTATTTTGATGATTCGCAGCGTTTTCGTGGCCAATGCGAGTGAACTGACAACACCCATTAGATCCTTGCCCATCAAGGTGATGTCGGCGCTACCAATTGCTGAGTCGGTTCCTGTTCCCATCGCGATACTTAAATCGGCAGCGGCTAGCGCTGCGGCATCGTTAATGCCATCGCCAACCATGAGCACTGTCTTTGAGTCTTTCTTGAAATCTTCGACAACACGTAATTTGCGATCAGGCAAAGTGTTGGCAATAACGTTACTTGCAGGAATTCCAACAAGAGAGGCGATGTGACGAGCGCTCTCTTGATTGTCTCCGGTGACTAACCATGGAGTGATTCCACGAGCATTAAGTGCAGAGATCGTTGCTTCTGCGTCATCTTTAACAACATCAGAGGTTGTAAATAGAGCGAGTGCAACACCATCCCAGGCAAGTACTGAAACGCTTTCACCGCGGCTACGGGCTTTCTCAATACCTTCAGAGATCTGAGGATCAAAAGGAACGGAGCTATGTGCAATCGCCTCTGGGGTTCCAATAAGAACGAGCGGTGAGAATGAGCCACACTCAACTCGTCCTCCAACGCCTGAACCAGGAGTCTGAATAAAATCGGTAAGAGGCAAGATCTTCGCACCACGTGAAAGAGAATGAGATGCGATCGCCTTTGCAATCGGATGATCATTTGCATTTTCAAGAGTCAGCGCTGTTGAGAGAATCATCTGCTCATTGATAATCGCTGAAATTTCATTTCCGAGCACTTTTTGAGCCGACGTTGGAATCAGAACATCGCCAACTTTCATTACACCAGTGGTCAGAGTTCCTGTCTTATCAAAAATCGCAACATTTACGGCGCGAGCAAGCTCTAGGACGTGTGGTTTACGTAAGACGATTCCGCGAGAAGCACCGCGACCTGATGCCACAACAAGTGCCACCGGCGTTGCTAATCCGAGAGCGCATGGACAGGCAATAACAAGAACGGTGATTGCTACAGAAATCGATGTCGAGAGAGAACGGCCATCGCCGCCATTGAGGGCGCTATCGAGGTAGTAATACCAGAGAAAGAATGTTCCGATTGAAACGAGTGTGACTATTGGAACAAAAACCGCTGAAATTCGATCTGCTAGACGCTGAATTGGCGCTTTAGCACTTTGTGCTTCGACAACCATTGCAGTGATTCGGGCTAGTTCAGTATCGCTACCAATGCGAGTGGCCTTAACGATAATGCGACCATTGTTATTCATCGATGCACCGATAACGCGTGAGCCTGGTGACACATCGACAGGGACAGACTCTCCTGTAAGCATTGAATTATCGACGGAAGAGTTACCAGAAATCACAACACCATCTGTTGCGATACGAGCACCTGGCTTTACGACGAATTCATCACCTAAGACCAAATGCTCAATAGGAATGAGAACTTCTAAACCGCTGCGAAGGACTGTCACTTCTTTTGCGTGCAGAGATAGAAGTGAGGTGAGGGCGCTACTAGCACGATGCTTAGCACGCGATTCTAGAAAACGACCCAAGATTACGAAGAGAAGAACACCAGCGGCAACTTCTGTATACACATCTCCATCACCCGTTGCATTTGCATAGATAGACCATGTGAAGGCTGCGAAGGAGCCAAGTGAAATCAAGGTATCCATTGTTGGATGTTTGATGTTTCGGATTGCGGCGCGGTGAATTGGCCATGCAACAAAGAGAATCAGGGGAGTAGTTAAACCAATAACAACCCATGCTGTAGGTGAATAAAGTGGATGTGGGATTGAGAGGAGATCAAGGAGATCGTGAATCTGCATATCGATCCACATATGCCAATCCATCACCATTGAGATAGCAATCGCAGGAACCCCAAAGAGGATCGCCCAGATAAGAGCTCGTGTTGATTTTCGATTGGCAAGTGCTGGCCCCTGACTATCTGCCATCAAGGTCGCGCCATATCCAGCGGATTTAATCTTTGAAATAATCACATCGGTAGGTAACTCTTCTGGCGCAAGAACGTGAACAGTCTCACTCGCGAAATTTACTGAGGCGCGAACACCAGCGACGGAATTGAGTGCTCGCTCAACCGAAGCCACACATGATGAACATGTCATACCTGTTACTGAGTATGTTGTTGCAATCAGGATTGCTTTATCTAAGTCAATTGAAACCTCAGGTTCACGATGGCGCATGAGATCGATTGAAATATCTTCAGCCATTGTTATTTTCCTTTAGATTGAGAGCGGATAGTACTTGAGTATGTATTTTTGAATTAGATGAGATTGCATTTGGACCAAATGGTCCATCAGCGCCGTCGAGTGAGGTAAATCGACCACCGGCTTCTGTCACGATTAAATCTAACGCTGCCATATCCCAGAGCGCTAACGATGGTTCGATCGCTGCATCTACTGCGCCTTCAGCGACGAGCATGTGAGACCAGAAATCTCCGACACCACGTGTTCGCCATGCGCTATCAAGAAGAGTTTCAAAGGCGTTACGGCGATCGCCCCAACCTTGGAAATCTGAGTACGCAATCGAAGCGTCGGCGATTGTTTGCACACCTGACACATGTAGAGGTCGTGGTGGTGTCGAATTTTCTAGTATGTAAGCGCCATGACCGCGAGTGGCATACCAACGGCGATAAAGAGCTGGAGATGAAACAACGCTCACAACAACCTGACCGTCTACAACAAGTGCGATCAGCGTTGCCCACGTTGGAACACCACGAAGAAAATTCTTAGTGCCATCAATGGGATCAATTACCCAATAGCGATTGAGGCTATCTGCAGACGATCGAGAATCACCAAACTCTTCACCAACAATTGTGTCGGTAGGGTACTTGGTGGCAATAGCACTACGTATGGCTTCTTCAACGGCACGATCAGCATCTGTTACTGGAGTGTTATCTGGCTTTGTTGTGATCTTTAAATCTAAGGCACGATAGCGCGAGAGCGAAATAACATCGGCTTGATCTGCCAGTGAGAGTGCGAAGGTAAGTTCATCTGCAAAGCTGGAAGAGTTTCCGCCCATGTTATTTCCTGCCCCACTCATAGCCCGATTCTATCTTCGCTATGTACTTACTCGCTCAGCGTAGGGTTCTTATCCTTGAGCTCTAAGAGTGACCTTAGACTCGTTACGCGTGTCATCCGCTCTTGATCAATAACACCTGCAGGTGCAACCCATTCGTTGAGGCGACAACTTGGCTCATAGTGAGTGCAGTGAGGCAGACAACCCTGGGTGATCTCTGCGATATCTGCAAAGGCTGCAATGATTCGATTTGAGTCAAGATGAGCAAGACCGAAGGCTCTAATTCCCGGTGTATCAATAATCCAACCATCATGGCTCTTCAGTTCAGATGAGAGTGGAAGGGCTATCGCACTTGATGAGGTGTGACGCCCACGTCCGGTCACAGTATTAACAATGCCTGTTATCCGTCCAGCATGGGGAACGAGAGCGTTAATGAGAGTTGATTTTCCAACGCCTGAGTGTCCAACTAAGACAGAAGTTTTTCCAGTAAGGACCTCTTTAATAATTGAAAGGCTCGCCTCTTGTGAATCTGCCTTTGATGACGAGGTTAAAATCGTGACACCAAGTTTTCTGTACTCTTCAACAAAATCAGGTAACGGTGCTAAATCTGTCTTTGTCATGAGAAGTATTGGTGTGATGCTTTCGTGAAAGGCGCAGACTAAGAAGCGATCAATGAGCCCACGACGTGGCTCTGGATTTGTTACTGCAGCAACAATAACGAGCTGATCAATATTGGCAACAATTGTTCGCTCCACTTGTGCAGCATCATCGACGGTGCGACTCAATGAGTTACGACGTGGTTCAACTGAAACTATTCGGGCAAGACTTCCATCGCTTCCACTCACATCACCAACGAGCTTTACACGATCTCCCACAACTACTGATTTTGGTCCTAATTCACGGGCCTTCATCGCAGTCACAATGACTGCATCATCTGTGATGCAGGTTGTTCGACCACGATCCACTGTTGTTACAAGTGCAAATATGGCATCAGCATGAGCAGGTCGATCTTTACTACGCGGGCGCGTACTTCGTGCTGGCCTGATCCGCGCATCGGATTCATCATATGAATACGGGGTCATGAAAGAAGACTCATCCAGAGCCCTGGAAAATCAGGAAGTGTTTTCTTGGTAGTTGCTATGTTTTCAACAGATATATCGCGGACAACTAAGCCAATAACTGCCCCTGCGGTAGCCAATCGGTGGTCCTCATATGTATGAAAGAGCCCACCATGAAGTGAACCCTGCGTTGGATCGATAAATAAGCTTGTCTCATCTTCACTTACCTTGCTGCCAATTGAGTTCAACTCTGTGGTGAGTGCGGCTAAGCGATCTGTTTCATGAAGGCGAAGGTGCCCGATACCGCGAAGGTGTGATGGTGAATCTGCCAGAGCAGCTACTGCTGCAATCGATGGTGTTAATTCGCCAACATCGTGGAGGTCAATATCAATTCCTTTAATTGATGATCCGCCAACTAAAGTCAATCCCTGGTCGTTAAGTTCGCAGGTAGAGCCCATACGAGTAAATATCTCACGTAACTGATCACCAGGTTGATTTGTCTTTTGTGGCCAATCAGAAATTGTGACGCGACCTCCACAGACCATAGCGAGTGAGAGAAACGGCGCAGCATTTGATAGATCTGGCTCAATTGTTAAATCCAAACCATGCAATGGCCCTGGTGCAACGCTCCATCGCTGTGCATCGGTATCGACGGTAACAACTGCACCGAAATCTCGCAGCATTGAAACTGTCATATCTATATGTGGCATAGATGGAAGTGCTGGCCCTGAATGAGTGACAGAGATTCCATTGACCATGCTTGGACCAATGAGCAATAGCGCAGATAAAAACTGACTTGATTTGCTGGCATCGATTGTGATCGCACCGCCAGGAATTTCTCCACTTCCAGTCATCTTCATCGGCAAGCGATATTTACCACCGTGATCAATAACAATTCCAAGCTCTTCTAGCGCACTGATAACTGGCCCTAACGGTCTTTCATATGAGCGAGCATCACCATCGAAAGAGACTTCACCGTGAGCAAGTGCTGCAAGTGGCGGAAGAAAGCGCATCACTGTTCCAGCATTTCCAACATCAATTGTTGCTGGACCCTTCAGGGGCTGCGGAGTGATCACCCAATTTCCAGAGCCATCATCTGTAATTGAGGTGCCAAGTGCCTTAAGGCCATCGACCATTAATTGGGTATCGCGTGATTGCAGTGGTTTACGTAGGGTTGATGGGGATTGAGCCTGCGCGGCAAGAATCAATGCGCGATTAGTAACTGACTTTGATCCGGGAATGCTTACGACGATATCGACCTCCTTGCGCCCGCGATAAATCGCAGGCCACGGTGACGATGTCGTTGATTCCATTCGTACAGTCTACCCGTCGTAGACTTACAGCCGTGTGTGGTCGTTATGCAAGAACTCAGGGTGCTGATGACATCATCTCTGCCTTTGATATCAATTCCAACGAAGTAGATGGCTCGCTCCCACTTAATTGGAATATCGCTCCAACAAATGAGATTTACATTATTCGCGGAGAGATGACCCTTGCAACTGCATCGTGGGGATTGATTGCGCCATGGTCGCTTGATCCGACGGCGGCGCGAACATCACAATCACATGCCATAAATGCCAGAAGTGAATCCATTTTTGAGAAGCCAACCTTTAGAGATGCTTTCCGCAGAACACGCTGCATTATTCCGGTGAATGGATATTACGAATGGGCCACGGCCCTCGGGAAGTATTCGCCGAAGCAACCTTTCTATATGAGCCCTGATCCAAAGATATGGGGGTCAGTATTTTCTGTAGCAGGAATCTGGAGCAGATGGATTTCACCAACAGGCGAGCAGATTGATAGCGCATCAATCATTACTCGTGAGGCAGTTGGTGAACTAGCGACAATCCATAGTCGTATGCCCGTGATGCTTCCTAGAGACCGTTGGAAAAATTGGCTAGACCAAGAACAGACCGACCTGAACGATCTCCGTAATCTCATGGTCGTTGATCGCCCGGATCACGGAATTCTCATTGACCCAGTCTCCACCCGTGTCAATCTTGTTGCCAACAATGGAGCGGATCTGATTACCCCCATCACTCTTGGCGAACCGACAACACTCTTTTAACCACCTTCCGTCTCGATGCGATTTTTCTCTGATGCTGAGATAGCCTAGAAGCAATGACATCAAAGGATTTAGTTCTAGAAAGCGCCGCTGACCGAACGCTTCGGTTTGAGCGAGACGCTCTTGTCTTCATGGATCAGCTATATGCAGCTGCTCTGCGATATACAAAAAATCCAGAGGATGCACGCGATCTTGTACAAGACACATATATCAAAGCCTTTACTTCATTTCATCAATTTGAAGAAGGAACAAATTTAAGAGCATGGCTCTATCGAGTGCTCACAACAACATTTATTAACTCGTATCGCAAAAAGCAACGCCAGCCTCTGATTGCTAATAATGAATTAGAAGATTGGCAGATTGATCGTGCACAAAGCCACACGAGCGATCTTGGAAAGTCCGCCGAGGTTGAAGCGCTGGAAAATTTACCTGATAGCGATATTAAGAATGCGCTACAAGAGTTACCTGATGAATTTCGAATGGCTGTCTACTTAGCCGATGTTGAAGGTTTCTCCTATAAAGAGATTGCAGAAATTATTGATATCCCAGCCGGCACCGTGATGTCGCGTCTACATCGTGGTCGCAAATTACTGCGCGAGAAATTAGCGGACTATGCGCGCGAGCTCGGGTACACAGTTGATTCAGATAAAAAGAAGTCACCTGATAAGGAGGTGAACTCATGACATCTTTCGGCGCAGAACAGATGAGTTGCCCTGAGGTGCTCGCCTCACTTGTCTTTATCATCGAAGACGCTATCGATCAGGTTGAACGACCAGATCAGGTCAGAGGTCATATTGATATCTGCCCTCAATGCTCTCGTCAATTAGAGCATGAACTTCTTACCCACACATTCTTAATGGATGCCTTGCGCAGGTCATGCGTTGAGAAAGCGCCAGCAAGTCTCTATGAAAGCATTCATAGCCAATTGATCAATAATCAATTATTTGGAGGCCAGGAAAGTACTGAAGTCGTGACCACATACTCAATGACTGAGATTTCAATAGAAATAGATGAGTTTGGAAATGTTGAGCATCGCGAGATTCAGATCGAGCAAACACATATTCAACAGACACATATTCAACAGACACATATTCAAGAAACTAACAGTGATGATGGTATGCCAGGAGAAAAGCCGTAATGAAACCCGCAGAGGAAGTCATCGGAGCAGTTGGGCTTTCAACAATGGTGGTCAGACCCGGCGACACATGTGTTGCGATGGGAATTTCTGATTTACCGATATTGGCTAGTTCTCACATCATGCACTCAATGGAGAGCGCTACCGTTGCAGCTCTGACTGATTATCTAGAATCTGGTGAGACAACAATTGTTGAAAACTTTGAGATTACAAATCTTGATTCTGTAGGAATTGGCTCTGAAGTCAGATGTACTGCTCGCTGTATTGAAGTGGAGGGGCGCGAGTTAACTTTCCTCTGCGATCTCTATGAAGGTGAGCGACATATAGCTCAAGGAGTTATCAAGAGAAAGGCGGTGGAGCGAGTTTCTTACCTCGCACGCACCGCCGCTCAATCTCTATTAACTAATTAATTACTTCTTTGTGGCCCAGAAGATCTCAGCAATTTCATCGATCTTTGCGATCAATGAATCTGCAACTGCAACATCTTGAGTTCCCTTTGTTCCTGCAGCACCTGCAAGTTTTGTTGCTTCATTAAATAGTGAGTGCAACTGTGGGTATGCCTCGAAGTGAGGAGCCTTGAAGTAATCAGTCCAGAGAACCCAGAGGTGCTCTTTGACAGCATGTGAACGCTCTTCTTTGATTGCAACGGAGCGTGAACGGAAATCAGCATCAGGGTTGGCGGCATATTTCTCCATGCACGCTTTCACTGAGAGGGCTTCAATGCGTGCCTGAGCAGGGTCATAGACCCCACAAGGAAGGTCGCAATGTGCGTAAACGGTTAATGTCGGCTTAAAGAATTTTTTCATGTATGTCAGACTACATTGCGTGAGACTTTTTAGCACGGTAAACGTTGAGGGCCCTTCAATGGCCCCGACCTTTATTCCAGGTGATCAACTCTATGTCCGTTGGTTCTCACGTAAGGGAGCAAAGGCATCCGCTCTGGCGGTGAATAGCATCGTGATTCTTGAGCGAGATGAGCAGCCGGGGGTGTTCTACATCAAGCGAATCACACAAATTGCCGCGGAAGGAATCTGGGTCAAGAGCGATAACCCCAAAGGTACTGATTCAACGACGTGGGGTTGGCTTCCACCACATGCGGTCAAAGCTAAGTATCTCTTTCGCACCAAGAAAGCACCGCGCGACTGAACTAATAACCCTTAATTAGCAAGAGGTAATTAGCTCAGGCAATTTAGCGCTAGTTAAGCATCGAGAGTTAACGAGTAAAGGCCTCAACCATTAAAGCTTTTGCCTCTTCTTCGTGCAAATGATGATTTCCTGTCGCAGGAGATGCGGTCGCACGTCGTGAAACTCGGCGAAGTGTTCGCGAACCAAATCCATGACCACCATGTGCCTCAGATGTTCGAAGTGCAATGTGTGACCAAGGACCCTGGTTTGCAGGTTCATCTTGTACCCAGAGCAAGTTCGCTTGTGGGTGTGCATCTGCAACTTCACGCATCTGATCAATTGGAAGTGGGAATAGAAGTTCAACGCGAGCAATCGCAGTGGTGTGCTCTCCTAGTCGATCACGTTCTGCAACGAGATCGTGATAAATCTTTCCTGAACAGAAGATGAGGCGTGTTGCATTTGAAACTTTCTCATCTGCAATCACTGGGCGGAAGGTTCCTGAAGTGAAATCACTGAGTGAAGAGGCAGCAGCCTTCAGACGCAACATTGACTTTGGTGTGAAGATAACCATTGGTCGACGTGTTGGATTGGCCATATGCCAGCGTAATAAGTGGAAATATGACGCTGGGCTCGAAGGTTGAGCAACAGTCATATTCTGCTCAGCGCACAACTGCAGATAACGCTCAATACGCGCAGATGAGTGGTCAGGACCTTGTCCTTCATAGCCGTGCGGAAGCAAAAGCACAACTGATGAACGCTCGCCCCACTTTTGTAGAGAGGATGAGATGAACTCATCAATAATTGTCTGCGCTCCATTGCTGAAGTCACCAAATTGGCCTTCCCACATCACAAGCGCTTCAGGACGAACAACTGAGTATCCGTACTCAAAGCCCATCGCTGCATACTCTGAAAGGAGAGAATCGACTACAAAGAATTGATTCTCATCTGTGATTAACGAGCGAAGCGGTGTCCATTCGCTGCCATTTTCTTTATCAATGACGACTGCATGGCGATTACTAAATGTTCCACGACGTGAATCTTGTCCGGCAAGACGAATCGGGTGACCCGCTTTTAGGAGTGAACCAAAGGCAAGTAATTCACCCATCGACCAATCTATAGTCGCATCATTGAGCATCTCCACACGCTTTTGCAATTGTGGAAGAAGCTTTGGATGCACACTGAAACCTTCTGGCACTGCTACCTGAGTTGCTGCGATTTCACGGGCAAGTGCTTCAGTGATTGCAGTAGGTACAGCATCGGCTTCAAGCGCAACTGGTGGTTTGAAATTTTCGTCATGTTCTGGCTCATGATTATTCACAGATGCAAATACCGCTTCGAGCTGGCTCTGATAATCAACTGCGATCTCTTCTGCCTCTTGTGGCGTGATATCACCGCGACCAACAAGTGCTTCTGTATAGAGCGTACGAGTTGAGCGCTTTGCATCAATGAGTTTGTACATCATTGGCTGGGTAAAGCTTGGCTCGTCACCTTCGTTATGTCCACGACGTCGGTAACAGACCATGTCGATGACAACATCTTTGTGGAACGCCTGGCGATATTCAAAAGCAATCTGAGCAACGCGAACACATGCTTCAGGATCATCACCATTGACGTGGAAAACAGGGGCTGAAATTATCTTGGCCATATCTGTTGAATACGTTGATGAGCGCGATGCGTGTGGTGAGGTGGTGAATCCAACTTGGTTATTAATAACGATATGGATAGTTCCACCAGTGCGATATCCGCGCAATTGTGAAAGCTGAAGTACTTCTGCGTTCACACCTTGGCCAGCAAATGATGCATCTCCATGGAGGAGGATCGGCAAGACCGAGTAAGCATCTTTAATGTTGAGTCGATCCTGCTTGGCTCGAACAATTCCCTCAAGAACTGGGTTAACAGCTTCAAGGTGTGAAGGGTTTGCCGCGAGATAGATCTTTGTTGTGGCACCGGATTCTGCGGTGAATACACCTTCAGTTCCTAGGTGATACTTCACATCTCCAGATCCGTGAACTTCATTCTCTGCATAATGGCCTTGGAACTCTTGAAAGATTTGGCCATATGACTTTCCAGCAATATTTGCCAACATATTCAAGCGACCGCGGTGTGGCATTCCAATACATACTTCGTCTAAACCGCGTTCGGCGGCAGCAGAGATGATTGCATCAGTGAGTGGAATTACTGACTCGCCACCTTCGAGAGAGAAGCGCTTTTGGCCAACAAACTTTGTTTGCAAGAAAGATTCAAATGCTTCTGCGCTATTGAGTTTGCGCAAAATACGTAACTGTTCATCGCGCTCTGGCTTTGTAAAGCCAATCTCGACATGCTCCTGAATCCATTTACGCTCTTGTGGATCGGCGATATACATATATTCAACGCCAACGGAACGGCAGTATGAATCGCGCAAGATTCCAAGAATCGTACGGAGTTTCATAAACTTCTTTCCACCAAAACCACCGGTAGCAAATTCACGATCAAGATCCCAGAGAGTCAGGCCGTGTGTAACAACATCTAGATCTGGATGTGAGCGCTGTAAGTATTCAAGCGGATCAACATCTGCCATGAGGTGGCCATATGTGCGGTATGCATGAATCAATTGTTGAACGCGAGCAGTCTTATTGATCTCTTCATCGCGTGAGAAATCGAAATCTGATGCCCAGCGAATTGGCTGGTATGGAATACGAAGTGCGGTGAAGATTTCATCGTAGAAATTCTCAGAGCCCAACAAGAGTTCATGAAGTCGGCGCAAGAAATCACCAGAGGTAGCACCCTGAATAATTCGGTGATCGTAGGTGCTCGTTAAAGTAATTACCTTGCTAATGGCGTTACGGGCAATCGTTTCATCGCTGGCACCAGCAAACTCGGCTGGATAATCCATCGCGCCGACACCAATAATCAGGCCCTGACCTTGAACAAGGCGTGGAACAGAGTGCACCGTGCCGATAGTTCCTGGGTTTGTGAGAGAGACAGTAGTTCCCGCAAAATCTTCAACTGTGAGAGTTCCACCGCGCGCTTTTGCAACGGTTGATTCATATGATGCCCAGAACTGGCCGAAGTCGAGCGCTTCACAGCCCTTAATTGATGGCACTAATAATTGACGTGATCCATCTGGCTTTGCAAGATCGATAGCAATTCCGAGGTTGATATGTGATGGACGACCGATAGCTGGTTTACCGTCTAACTCAGTAAAGAAGGTATTCATCTCAGGCATCTGGCGGAGCGCTTTGATCATTGCATACGCGATGATGTGGGTAAATGAAACTTTGCCACCGCGACCGCGCTTTAAATGATTATTAATTACTGTGCGATTATCAATCATCAACTTCGCAGGGATTGCGCGAACTGATGTTGCAGTCGGAACTGTGAGCGAACCTTCCATGCTGGCAACTACGCGACTAGCAACTCCGCGCAAAGGTTCAACAGTTGCATCTGATGGAGTAGCAAGAACAGGCGCTGGTGTGTGAACAACCTGCGCAGGAGTTGGCTGTGTTGAGACAACGGGAGTTGATACAACTGGTGCTGGTGCAACTGGTGATGGTGCAACTGGTGCAGCCGCAACGGGAGTTGGTTGTGCTGGTGCAACTGGTGCTGGTGCAACAGATGTCGCTGCAGCCTGTGCCGACTTCGGAATCGGTGGAGTTCCAGCTTTAGGCGCCGTGGACCCCGCCACTGGTGTAGTGACTGCTGTTGCTGTTGAGGTAGTTGTCGAACGTGTTTTAAAGTATTCAATCCACTCTGGTGTTACTGAAGATGGATCGCTCTGATAGCGCTCAAACATCTCTTCAACGAGCCAATCATTAGCTCCGAAATCTTGACCTGGTTGCGTAGCCGACACTGGCGCGCTCCTTATAGATAAGTGAAAACGATTTGTCCTATGCCTAAGACTATCGGCTCAAGCCAGCCTCAGAAATCCTTGAAATGGCGAGATAGCGCACACTCCACCTGAATCGCCCGAGTCATACCGAGGCGATCGCCTCAGATCCACCGATCCCACGAACCTCAGCCCGCCAGGGGGAGAAAATGAAGATGCGAAACCATCGCCTAGTTGGGAGAGTTCGCATATGAGCATTCCTGATTCCGCAGCGTCGCAGCAGCCACCTGCCGCACCTCACGCAATTGTCACAGGTGGAAGCAGAGGGCTCGGCTTTGAAGTGGCTCGCGGATTGGCAGCCCAGGGATGTCACCTGTCGTTGATTGCAAAGGATCCGCAAGGTTTAGAACAAGCTCGCCAAAAGTTAGTTACAGAATTTCCTCAATGCACGGTTTCAACTTTTGCCATAGATTTCGAAGTAACAACACCAGCTGCGCTAGATCGCGCTCGTCAGCAACTCTCTGAAATCAGAAGTTCAACCAATACTCCTACCGCACTCGTTATTGCACATGCGGTGATGAGCGAGAAAATGTCAAAGACTTTGCGAACAACTGATGCAGAGTGGCGCCGAGTAATGGCGATTAATCTTGATTCAACATTTATGGTTGTAAATGAACTTGTTCCTCCGATGGCAGATGCTCGCAATGGACGAGTTGTCATCTTCTCAGCATGTCTTGGTCGCATGTCCGGTCCCGGAAATGCTGGTGGATTAGCGCCGTATCGAATTAGCAAGGCGGGAGTGAATGCACTGGTACGAAACCTTGCACATGAAACCGGACTAGGCGCACGAGGATTACTTGTTGATGCAATCTGTCCGAACCATTCACGAACAGATATGGGTGGACCTGATGCACTTCGCAGTGCTGAAGAAGGTGCCGAGACTGCACTCTGGTTACTTGGGCGCACCTTTGATTCACAGAGCGAGAATGAGATTGAGAAAACTACTGGCGTGCTATGGGAAGATCACCAGATCGTTCCTTGGTAACTCCCAGCCCATCAGTTATCCTCAGCGGCATGACAATCACAGTTGCACGCTTACTTCGCCACATGGCGTGGGCTAACCAAGAGACCATTAAGCACCTTCAGACTTTGCCAGAAGAGAGCCTGAAAGCGTATGCAACTAATCCTGAATGGTTTGTCGCAGAGATTGCACATCACATTGTTGATTCCGCAGATCATTACGTCCTATCGATTACTGGCCAAATAGCCATCACAGGTAAGGACGATCCATGTATCGCAGATATTGAAAAGATTAGCGATCTGGCGCGACTTGCAGAGCAAGCAGCAATCGCTGATCGCATGCTTGTCGCTGCTGCCGATTTAGAGGACACCTGGCTTGATCTTGAAAATGACAATGGCAAGTTCCAGAGATTGCGTTCGACTGTTCTTTCTCAGGCTATTCACCATGCAACTGAGCACCGCGCACATATTGCCAGCGCTCTAGAAGCTAAAGGCTTTGAACCGATTAATCTTGATGATATTTCACTCTGGGATTATGAGGTTTACGAGACGGCGAATGGGCTGAGAGATAAGTAAAAGTTACGCTGCTTTATTCTCTCGCGAGGCAATTGTTAAAACCATGAATAAAGTAGATACGGCGAGTATTCCAATTGGAATTGCTAGGTAGTAGACAGCACCCTCAAATTGATACTTAACAACTCCAAGTGCGATGAGATTGGCAAGAACTGCTGGAGCTTTACCGTAATTCTTGCCATCCTTATATCCGCGACCACATTGGATAAGACCTAATCCACCAACAATGCAGAAGAGAACAACCCCGAGCAATGGAAGAATCTCTCGATTTTCGTGGGTAAATCCGAGAACAACCATCCACGCACCTAGCGCTAGCACTACGCCACCTTCAATGAAGAGAAGGGTTGCAGCGATTGATCGCCGATCGTACTTCCGAGATGGTGCACTCATGCGAACAAGACTATCGCTTCATTCCACACTAGGGATGGCTCTCGCTTGAGCGACAATCCAGAGTTTTCACACAGCCCTGATTTTTCACATAATGGCATTCGCGATGATTTAACCCACTCTGTTGCTCCACCGCTTTTCTACCTTCATGTTGATCGGATGATTGCAGGGTGCATGCGTAATGGTCATCCTTTCTCCCTGATTGACTTCACTCTTCCAAGTGATGGCACTTCTCAGCAGGTTCTCGACCTTGCACATTCAATATCTTTATCGATGCGAAAAGAAGATCTCTGTGGACGATTGGGGCGATATCAATTCAACGTTGCACTAGGGGGAGACATCCGTGCTGGGCAAGAGCTTTGTAAACGTGTCCGCGCAAGCCTTCTCTCTGAAGTCACGACACATAGCGCACAGTGGGAGAAGGGCGAAAGTGCCCTTGATCTCTTTTATCGCCTAGATCAACTCTCTGAAATTTAAGTGTGAACATGATCTGATTGAAAGAGTTGATGTGAGGGCTGCTGTATAGCTTTACGGTTTTAAAAGTTACCCACAGATTTGCTTTTACTTGGGCCGATTGTCGGTAAGGAATCTACCTTCGCCCACATGGAAACTCTTCAGTCACCAATTATTCCAACTCGAGCCAGTGAATACGTTCCGATCCAGGTTACGATCGAAAAAATGGATATTGATGTGACTTACGGTCCAATTTCAGATTTCATGAAAGACGCTACGGTGGAGGAGATTTGGATCAACTCACCCGAACGGGTATTTGTCGCACGTGGTGGTAAAAGTGAGTTAACAAATTTGGTTTTAACTCATTCAGATGTAAAACAACTTGTTGACCGAATTCTTATGTGGAGCGGACGTCGAATTGACTTATCTTCACCTTTTGTTGACGCACAACTTCCCGATGGAAGCCGCCTTCATGTCGTAATTCCTGAAATTACCGCAGAACACTGGTGCATAAATATCAGAAAGCACCTACATCGCTCACTTGGGCTTATCGATTTAGCCAATAGGGGAATGATGACCGCTGAAATATCCTCCCTTCTCACGCGATCTGTTAAATCAGGAATGAATATTCTTGTTTCCGGTGGCACACAGTCTGGGAAAACTACGCTACTTAATGCTCTTGTTTCACAAGCACCAGTGCAAGAACGAGTCATCACAATTGAAGAAGTCTTTGAACTGAAGCCTCAACTTCCTGATGTTGTTGCCATGCAAGTGCGGACTCCCAACCTTCAAGGTGATGGAGAGATCCCAATGCGCAGATTAATAAAAGAGGCGTTACGTATGCGGCCTTCGCGAATCATCGTAGGTGAAGTTCGTGAAGCAGAAGCACTCGATCTTCTCATTGCGTTGAACTCAGGGCTGCCTGGAATGGGGACGATTCATGCTAACTCTGCAAAAGATGCGGTAATCAAATTACAGACATTGCCACTCTTAGCTGGTGAAAACATCTCGCACAAATTTATTGCACCAACAGTGGCCTCTGCATTAGATCTCATTGTGCAAGTAAAACTTGAGAGTGATGGCAACCGACGAATCCATGAAGTTTCCTGGGTCACTGGACGCTTTGAACATGATCGCGCAGAAATTGAGTCACTCTGGAAATGGAACGGAAATGAATACATTCGCGGCATAGCAACTGATTTCCCTCTCGAGAATTGGTGGAAAGGGTGATGAAAAGCGTACGACGTAGTGCTCCTTTCCTAGCATCTGGCCCTCTCACTTTTCTCGCGATCTATCTACTCACCGCCTCAACACTCTTTGCTTTGGCTTTTTCACTTCTCGTCCTCGCCTTTACCTATGTGATTGTTAAGAGTCGAAGCGGAAAACTTGAGTTAGAGATTGCATCGTCCTGGCCGGAGGTAATCGACCATCTCATCTCTGGAATTCAATCAGGCATGTCTCTCACCGAAGCGTTGACTGAGCTATCGGTGAGAGGGCCAGAGGTCATGCGTCCGCTTTTCACAGCATTTAAGCGACAGATCATCGAAGATGGTGATTTTGATCGTGCCATTACAAACCTCTCTGAGAAGTTTGGAAGCCATGCAAGCGATCAAATCTTCCAAGCTCTTCTGATTTCAAAGTCTCTTGGTGGCAGTCAGCTGCTTACTATTTTAAGAACTCTTGGAAATTTCTTAAGACAGGATTTAGCGCTGCGCAACGAGATTGCCGTTAAACAGTCATGGATCAAGAACTCTGCTCACTTATCATCTGCGGCTCCTTGGTTGCTCTTACTTCTTCTAGCAATGCAGCCCACCACCGTTGCAGCATTTACTACTCCCACGGGTGCGGGAATTCTCTTGCTTGGCTTGTCATTAACGGCACTTGCCTACATTTGGATGTCGTATCTCAGTCGTCTACCTTCCGTTCCACGTGTTTTCGGAGCAAACAAATGAATCCGATACTTATCTCATTACCTCTTTCACTACTAGCGGCAATTCTCATCATTCTTGGTGACAACCCATCACGAGAGTTTCGGGCCCTCGCCGGAACCACGAGAGATCGATCTTTAGTGAGATCTCGACTCAGCGAACTTGGACGTCACACCCAATCGGATTATGAAGAGTTTCGCTACCTCCAAATTCTCTACGTCGGAATCAGCACACTTGTTCTTTTGACACTCTTCTTACTCAGGGGAACTTCAATAGGAGTAATCGCACTGTTGTGCGCAGTTGGTGGTGGTCTCACCTACCTGATGATGGATCGCAATCTCACTTCAGAAGTGAAGAAACAGCGCAGTGTGATCGAGGCTGAATTTCCTGCAATCATTGAGATGCTCACATTGGCAATCTCTGCTGGAGAGTCACCATTGACAGCGTTGAAGCGTATTGCTGAAAATTCTCACGGTAATTTGAGTCGTAGATTCAGGGAAGTAATTTCTAGAGTCCATCAGGGAATTGCTTTTCATGCCTCGCTAGATCTGATGGGCCGGGATCTAAATTCTCCAATAGTCCGCCGCTTCATTGATTCTCTTGTAAATGCAATGGTGCGTGGTGCCCCAATTACAGAGGTTCTCACTCGTCATGCCCAGGAAGCACGCGAGCATCAACGCAATCGAATTCTTGCTGCTGCGGGTAAGGCTGAGATTTCAATGATGATTCCAGTGGTTTTTCTCATTCTGCCAATCTCGATTCTCTTCGCATTATGGCCATCTTTAACAAATCTCAACTTGTTCGCTTCCTAAGTAAAAGTCTTTAGAAGTGCCCAGGGAAATCCATCATCAACTACTACCGATAAAGAAAGAAGAGAAAATGAGCACCCAGTCACCAATAAGCACCGAGTCACCAACAAGCACAGAGTCACCAACAAGCACAGAGTCACCAATAAGCACAGAGTCACCAACAAGCACAGAGTCACCAACAAGCACAGAGTCACCAATAAGCACAGAGTCACCAACAAGCACAGAGTCACTCCTTAATTCATTAAGGGATGTAGCGCTCAACACCGAAATCTGGCTTGGTGATCAAGTACTTTCGATGAACACAGCTTTCCAAGAGAGCGCTTTTGTTAAAAATCTCAAGGAAGAGCGAGGAGATGTTCCGGGATGGGTGCTCGTCGTTCTTATGACAACCGGACTTGTAACCGCAATCTGGACAATTGCTGCGCCTCGACTATCTGCCATCCTCAAGAACTCACTTGATGCAATGAATGGTGTTCGCTGAGTGAAGATCAGAGAAGCAGTTACTGATGAGCGAGGGAACGTGGAGAGCTCTCTCACCTTAATCCCTCTCATCTTCCTCTTTCTCTTGGCCATGCAACTCATTCTTGCAATCAGCATGCGCGATGCTGACGCGCTGGCGGCAGCGGATCAGGCTTCAATTCGTGCAATCTCTGGAAATTTTGCCGCAGCCGATCGAGAGCTCACCCTTGATTCACCTGATCGATTTTCAAATATTTCGCTTCTCATCGCTACTCACACTCGCAAGATTCCCCACCTACTGCCTGGCCTCACTCAACTTTTGGGACGCGAACTTCAAACTGATGGGAAAGGTGTGGCAATCATTGAAAATACACGATAAAAGATTAGAAAAGGTGTCAGGAATTTTGTGTGATGTTAATGCTAGTGAGAAAGCACGTAATCCTCGCTTGAGGTCGTATGTGAGGAGTATCAAGGGTGAGAGAGGAAGTGCATCTGTCGAATTTGTACTACTCGCGCTTCCACTGTTTATTCCAATCTTTATCTTTCTGAATCAATTTTCTAACCTGAGTTCTCAAGAGATGGCGTTACAAACCTTAGCCCGAGAGAGTGTCCGTGCATTTGTTGAAAGTGATAGCGATCAATCCGGTGGAGCCCTCGTCAATCAAGTGATAATTCAAGGGGGTGCCAAACTGGGATTAAAAGCAGATGAGATCTCTGAGATTGAAACTGAGATCAATTGCAGTACGACACCCTGTCATCTTTCCAATAGCAGGGTTCGCATCACATTAACTCTGGAATCAGGAAACGGTGGAAGAGTTGTCCAAGCATCAGCTCAACAGTATTTCTCACCTTGGAGTAATTGATGCTAAAGAGGATTCAGCGGATATGTAATTCAATCAAAGATGACCGAGGTTCAATATCTGTTCTCACTATCGCTCTTTTCCTTCTCACAATCTGCCTCGTCATGATTACAACAAATATTGCAACTGTCACAATTGCGAAGCGGAATCTCACGCAAAGTGCCGAGTCAGTTGCCCAACGCGGAGCACATTTTTTGGATGAGGAGGCATATTACACAGGCAAGTTCAACGCAATAACTAATGTTCAGAATCTCTTTGGTCATGGCCCTGAAGACCCAGGTGTTCCAATTGATTGCGATCAAGCAATGAAAGGAATCTCAGAAGCACTTGGTGATCTTGCACGCGATAGCAAGATTCTGATTCAAAAAGGCGTACACCACTTACAAGTTTCAGAGGTAGGTTGCGATGGAAGAGATATCAAGGTCTCGCTTACGGCGCATGTTGATCTTCCTTTTCAGCTGCCATTTCTAAAGCTAGATAGCGTGAAATTGGAATCTTCAGCAACGACCTTTAACCAGCGCAATAACGGTTTCTACCTCTTCGGTTATCGCTTTTCCTGAGTTATAAGAAACACCGAGGGAGAAGAAAGATTGAGGGAGAGGAAAGATTGAGTTAAACGGTAGAAATAGTGGGGTCAGTTTATTTGGGTATCCTTTCCTCATGGCCCGCGAATATAACCTCGAGATTGCTGAGATTGACGCGACCCTAGTTTCAATTGAAAAGGTTCTGGATCTTCCAAAACTTGAAGCAGAAGCAGTTGAGCTCGAAGCCCAAGCAGGCGTCCCCAACCTTTGGGATGATCCAGAGAAGGCACAGGCAGTTACGAGCAAGTTATCTAGAGTGCAATCGACAATTACGCGACTGAAATCTCTGCGCCGTCGCGTTGAAGATTTACCCGTTCTCTTCGAGTTAGCTGCCGATGAACCAGATGGTTCTGGCCTGCGCGATGCTGAGATCGAATTAGATGCAACCGTTAAAGCGATTAGCGAACTCGAAGTAACGACACTCCTCAATGGCGAATATGACGATCGCGATGCGCTGATCACAATTCGCTCTGAGGCTGGAGGCGTAGAGGCTGCAGACTGGGCTGAGATGCTCATGCGCATGTACTTGCGATACTGCGAACGCCACGAACATAAAGTTGATGTTCTGGAAACATCGTATGCCGAAGAGGCTGGAATTAAGTCAACAACGTTTCGCGTGAGTTCACCTTATGCCTATGGAACACTTTCAGTTGAGCAAGGAACTCATCGCTTAGTTCGTATCTCTCCATTTGATTCACAATCACGTAGACACACTTCTTTCGCAGGAGTCGAAGTTGTTCCAGTTGTGGAACAGAGTGATCACATTGAGATTGATGAGAAAGAGATTCGTGTAGATGTGTATCGCTCATCAGGTCCAGGTGGACAGGGTGTAAATACGACGGACTCAGCAGTTCGTCTGACCCACATACCAACAGGGATTGTTGTCTCTTGTCAGAACGAACGTTCACAGATTCAAAATAAAGCAACAGCAATGGCTGTCTTGCAATCAAAGTTACTTGAACGCCGTCGCCAAGAAGAGCAAGCGAAAATCAACGCTCTTAAAGGTGATAACTCAGGTTCATGGGGAAATCAGATGCGCTCTTATGTGCTTGCGCCTTATCAAATGGTGAAAGACCTTCGAAATAATCATGAAACCGGCAACACATCTGCAGTTCTCAATGGAGAGATTGACGATTTCATCGAAGCTGGCATTCGTTGGCGTCGTTCTCAAACAACGCAATAAATCTCACTGATCTGCCTTCCTTTGTAGATCTGACTCCTTGCAGAGATTTCGCTACCTTCACTCATCTCGCCCACACTCACACTTGACGTATCTCACTAGTTTTACCCAGCAGAGTGGACCCAATTTCTATCTAAAGTCGGGTCTACCTGCGCTCAAATCCCGCATACTTCACCCTTGTTCCATAAACTAGGCACAGTACGGAGACGATGGGGCCTCACAGCCCCGTGATCCAAAGGTCTTGAGTTCTGCATTGAGCTTGAGCACCAACGGTTCGGGCGCAAGCCCTTCCTATGGAAATGGCATAGAGGAGAAGCAGATGATTCGCTTTGAGAATGTAACAAAGACCTATCCGGGTCAAGAGCGCCCTGCACTCGATTCAGTCAACCTCGAAATTGTAAAAGGCGAGTTCGTCTTCCTTGTCGGTGCTTCTGGTTCTGGTAAGTCAACATTTCTCCGCCTCATTCTCCGTGAGGAGAAGCCATCTACCGGTGTCATTCATGTTGCAGGAAAAGATCTGGGCAAACTTTCTAACCACAAGATCCCAGAGCTGCGTCGCCAACTGGGCACGGTATTCCAAGATTTTAGACTTCTCCCAAATAAGACGATCACGGAGAACATTGCATTTGCTCTCCATGTACTTGGGTACTCCAAGAAAGAGATTAACCGAGAAGTACCCGAAGTACTTGAGCTCATTGGCCTTGAAGATAAAGGCGATCGACTTCCAAACCAGCTCTCAGGTGGTGAACAACAGCGCGTAGCGATCGCACGTGCTTATGTGACAAAACCAGCGATTATTATCGCTGATGAGCCAACTGGAAACCTTGATCCTGCTCTCTCAGTTGGAATTATGAAGTTGCTCGATCGGATTAACCGCGAAGGTACAACTGTCTTGATGGCTACACACGATTCCGGAATTGTTGATCAAATGCGTAAGCGCGTGATTGAGCTTGATGGCGGACACGTGATTCGTGATCAGGTTCGCGGCGTTTATGGATATACCGGGTAACGGTTAAGGAAAGAGGAGAGAGATGCGCGCAGGCTTTTTACTGAGTGAAGTTCGAATTGGGCTTCGCCGTAACCTTACGATGACATTCGCTGTTGTAGTGACAACAGCGATCTCACTTTCTCTACTCGGTATTGGTCTCCTCTCGAATGCTCAAGTCAGTGCCATGAAAGATTATTGGTATGACAAGATTGAAGTATCAGTATTTCTCTGCGGCCCATTATCTGAATCGCCATCTTGTTCTGGTGGAGTAGTAACAGATGAGCAGCGCACAACAATTAAGGCAGATTTAGATTTACTGCCTGTAGTTCAGAGCGTTTATTACGAGAGCCAGGCAGAGGCTTTTTCACGTTTCCAAGAACGCTTTAAAGATTCAGCAATCGCTCAGAATGTGACTGCAAATCAGCTCCCTGAATCATTTCGCGTCAAACTAGAAGATCCAACGCAGTTTGCTGTCGTTGTCTCAGCCTTTTCTGGTCGCCCCGGTGTGGATGTAGTGCAAGACCAGCGCTCAATTCTTGAGAAGTTCTTCAAACTGCTAGAGGTGTTACGTAACGGCGCAATCGCAGTCGGATTAGCTTCGGTGTTTACTGCAGCGCTTCTGATTTCAAACACATTGCGTATCGCGGCCTTCAATCGACGTCGTGAAACTGGAGTGATGAAACTCGTAGGTGCTTCATCATTCTCGATTCAGTTACCGTTTCTTCTCGAGGGGATAATCTCGGCGATCATTGGCTGGGGACTTGCAACTGGCTTGCTCGCAGGACTCAAACAAGTAATTGATACCAATGTTGCTCCGCTGCTCACATTTACTCGATTCTTCGGGTGGAATGAA
This sequence comes from Actinomycetota bacterium, assembly GCA_009702965.1. GTDB lineage: Bacteria > Actinomycetota > Actinomycetes > Nanopelagicales > Nanopelagicaceae > Planktophila. The sequence goes on from WLHB01000007.1 coordinate 45,568, forward strand.
GTGTGGGTAGCATCCGCTTGGTTGTTGCTCACCGGACTTGTCGTTTCAACCCTTGCATCATTAATTACGCTTCGCCGTTACCTCAAGGTCTAAGGCGCTAGGACAGGCTCCGAGGTTTTAGATCTAAGGTTGAGGTCTTAGAGTTAAGGTCTTGAAGTTAAGGTCTTGGGAACTAGGTCGAAAGGTATAGGTGTCGTAGCGCAATGGTTAAAGAAGTTGGCAGAAAACTGATAGCGCAAAATAAAAAAGCGCGCCATGATTATTCGATCGAAGATGTGTATGAATGTGGAATTGTCCTCACCGGCACCGAAGTAAAGTCATTGCGCGCAGGTCGGGCTTCACTTATTGATGGATATGCACATGTGAGTAATGGAGAGCTGTGGCTCAGTGGTGTGCATATTCCGGAGTACACAGAAGGAACATGGAATAACCACACACCACGCCGCGAACGTAAGTTACTCGTTCATCTCCAGGAGCTACGTAGATTGCATGCGCTCACAAAAGAGGGCGGAATAACTCTGATTCCACTTCAGTTGTACTTTAAGGATGGAAAAGCAAAGATTGAAGTTGCAGTCGCTCGCGGAAAGAAAGCTCATGATAAGCGCGCGGCATTGAAAGAACGCCAAGATTCACGCGAAGTGGAACGCGAAGTTTCACGCCGCAAGACCGGCAAAGACTTCTAATTTCCTCCCACTAGGTAAATTTCTATGGCGATCATCCGTGGAGCCCACAAGTAACTCATTGCGGTAGAGATGCTCTTCCTCCACGCTTAATCCACGGTGCAGAAAGGGAATTTTCGTGTTGTCGGCGAGGTTCTATACACTTAGAACACAACTACATAGTGGCATTGCATAACAGTCGACACTTCACGGATCACAAAGGTGAATCATTGAGATGGCGATAATGCTTTCCACACCCATGGGGGTGAACGGTCTCGACTTTGGTTGTTGAGATAGGGGAAGCGGGCCGAGGAAGCCAGGATGATCTCGTAAACCAATAACCTGTGCAAAAAATAATCGTCAGTACAACTGCCGATGATCTCACCCTTGCTGCCTAAGCAAGCTCTGTGATCCGTTAGCCCAGACTCGCCTTCGATCTGGGACCTAGCGCCGCTAGAGGGCTCTTCCAGA
>WLHB01000008.1 GCA_009702965.1 Actinomycetota bacterium
AGTAAGAATCAGAGCTTCCTCGGCAAATTTAGAGAGTCATTTGGACGCTGATGCGTACCCTCTTCTTTGTCTCTGATCTTCCTACACAAGTCGGTGCCACGTATACCTTCGATAATGAAGATGCTCTCCATGCAATTCGAGTTCTTCGTACCGGCCCTGGCGAAATTTTCTGGCTTAGCGATGGCAAAGGAACATTCTCAACGGTCAAGGCGTTAGAGGTGAGTAAGCGATCAATGCTTTGTGAAGTTCTTGAATCAGAATTTCAAGAACCACTTGATATCGAATACACCGTCATTCAGGCCCTGCCAAAAGGTGATCGCCTCAAAGCATGCGCAGGGCTTTTGACTGAAGCCGGAGTTGATCGAATTGTTTTCTGGAGTTCGGCACGAAGTATAGGTAAGGCAGATAAGACTTTAGATAAATTAGATGTGACGGTGCGTGAGGCAAGTAAGCAGGCGCGACGTTTTCGGATTCCTGAAATCATTGGACCATTAAGCACCGCTGAAGTAATCGATGAGATTGCTAGAACAGATCTCGCGATCGTCTTTCATGAGAGCGCAACGAGCAAGCTTTCGGCGATCACTGCACAGTCTCCCAAGAAGGCCCTGATCATTATTGGTCCAGAAGGTGGCATTACCGATGAAGAGTTAGATGCCTTTACTTCAAGTGGGGCAAAAATTGCGCTCATGGGTCGTCCTATCTTCCGCAGTGCACATGCAGGTATTGCAGGAATTGCCGCACTTCAAACACTTCTCAAGAGTTGGTAAGCCAGTACCCTTTTGCTATGGCGCTAGATCCTGATTGCATATTCTGTAAAATCATTGAGGGAAAGATTCCCGCAGAGATTGTTTTCCGTAATGAAAATGTTGTTGCATTTAATGATCTCAATCCTCAAGCACCGACACATGTATTGATCATCCCGACCTTGCACGCGGCAAATGCTGCTGAAATTTCAACTATCTCTCCAACGATTATCGCCGCCATGCATCGGGCTGCTGATGAGATCGCGACCCAGAAGGGCCTCACGGGCTACAGGTCGGTCTTTAATACTGGTGCAGATGCTGGTCAATCAGTTTTTCACGCTCACCTTCATCTCTTAGGTGGTCGTGGACTGGCATGGCCCCCAGGCTAGGACTAGATTTATACACATATGGAACGCACTCTGATCACCGTCCCGCCTGCCATTCCCATGGTTGCCCTCATCGGAGTTGGCGATAGCAATATCAATATTATTGAAGCAGGATTTCCTTCCGTTGCCATGACAGTTCGCGGCAACGAGATCACATTGCGCGGGCCTCACATTGATTGCCTTGCACTCGAGAAATTATTTGCCGAGATGATGGTCGTTATTCGATCAGGACAAGCGCTCACCGCCGATGCAGTAAAGCGCAGCATTGAGATGCTCTCCCATGATCCAATCGAGCATCCAGCTGAAGTTCTCTCACTCAATATTGTCAGTAACCGAGGCCGCACAATTCGTCCAAAGACTGCAAATCAGAAGCATTACGTCGATGCAATTGATGAGAACACGATCACCTTTGGCATCGGACCAGCAGGAACCGGAAAGACTTATCTTGCAATGGCAAAGGCTGTTGCTGCCTTGCAGGCAAAGAAAGTTAATCGCATTATCTTGACCCGCCCAGCAGTTGAGGCGGGGGAGAAGTTGGGATTTCTGCCAGGAACTCTTAATGAGAAGATCGATCCATATCTTCGCCCGCTCTTTGACGCGCTGCATGACATGGTTGATCCAGATTCGATTCCCCGTTTGATGCAAAGTGGCGTCATCGAAGTGGCACCTCTTGCCTTCATGCGTGGTCGCACACTCAATGACTCTTTTATCATTCTTGATGAAGCGCAGAATACGACTCCTGAACAGATGAAGATGTTTCTCACTCGCCTTGGCTTTGGTTCCAAGATGGTCATTACAGGTGATGTGACGCAGGTGGATCTGCCTAATGGAGCGAAGTCAGGTCTTCGTATCATTCGCGACATTCTTGGCACAGTTGATGACATCTCATTTATCGAATTAACAGCAGAAGATGTTGTGCGCCACCGCTTAATTGGCGACATCGTCAAGGCGTACGACGCATTTGATAGCGCAGCCCAAGCCCCTCGAAACATTCGACACAGCTGATAACGCCATGACGATTGAATCCAACAATCGCTCAGGGGAACTTGTTCCAAGCGATGAGATCACTGCACTCATTGAATACTCTTTGGGTGCCCTTAATCTCAATCCTGAATGCGAAGTAAGTCTGACTTTTGTTGATGAAAACGAGATGAGCGAACTTCACGTTAAGTGGATGGATGAACCAGGTCCTACCGATGTGCTCTCTTTCCCAATGGATATGCCAGAAAACCCAGGTGATGCTGTCACCCTCGGAGATATTGTGATTTGCCCAACCGTTGCAGTTCGCCAAGCAATGGCTGCCGGACATTCAAGTAACCACGAGTTCTTTATTTTGGCTGTACACGGATTACTGCATATCCTTGGTTATGACCACGCAAATCCTGAGGATGAGAAAGTAATGTTCACCCTGCAGGAGAAGTTAGTTAAGGAATGGGGAGAGTCCTAGTGGACCTTGTCTCGGTCATATCAATAATTCTTCTGATCGGATTCGCTGGTTTTCTCGCAGCCTCTGAATCAGCGCTGACCTCAATCTCTCGCGTTCTGATTGAAGAGCTTGAATCAAAGCGTGGTGGACACTTACTGAAGAAGTATTCGGCTCAGCCAGCACGCTTCCTCAATGTGATTTTGCTTGTGCGCAAAGTCTGCGAATTTACTGCAGCAGTATTAGTTCTTCGCGCATTCCTAGAATCGTTCTCTTCAGGATATGCCTATCTCTGGACCGTTGTAGTGATGGTTGTCCTCTCTTACGTTGTTATTGGCGTCGGACCACGAACTCTTGGTCGACAGAATCCTCATCGCTGGGCTCGTGCCGGAATCGTTATCTCAGCATTCTTAGCAGTTGTTCTTGGTCCAGTTACTAAGTTGCTCATCGCTGTTGGAAATGCGATCACACCAGGTAAAGGATTTAGATCAGGGCCATTTACCAACGAAGCAGAACTTCGCGACTTAGTTGATCAAGCGCACGAACGTGGCCTTGTGGAATCAGATGAACACGAGATGATCCACTCAGTATTTGAACTTGGTGACACTCTTGTCCGTGAGTTAATGGTTCACCGAACAGATATGGTCTGGATTGAACAAGATAAGACTCTGCGCCAAGGTCTTTCACTAGCCCTGCGTTCAGGATATTCACGTATTCCAGTTGTGGGTGAGAACCTCGATAACATTATTGGCATCGCCTACGTTAAGGATTTGGCTAAGCGCGCACTCGATCACCACGAGGCTGAGACCACCGAACGTGTCGGTGAGTTGATGCGACCAGCTGTCTTTGTGCCTGAGATAAAGATCGCTGCAGAACTCTTGAAAGAGATGCAGCGCGACCAGATTCACTTGGCGATTGTTGTTGATGAATACGGTGGTACTGCCGGAATCATCACGATCGAAGATATTATTGAAGAGATCGTCGGTGAGATTGCTGATGAATTTGATGATGGAATCGATGCCTTCTCGTGGATCACAGAAGATAAGGCGCGCGCAAAAGCCACGCTCCATATTGAAGATCTCGCAGATGAACTCAAGATTGATTTTGAAGATTCAGATTCAGAAGATGTCGACACCATTGGCGGTCTCATGGCCCAGAAGCTAGGACGTGTACCAATTGCTGGATCTACCATCACTTTGAAGGGTTGGAAGATCACATCAGAGCGCCCGATTGGTCGCAGACGTCGTATCAGCTCTGTCATCATCGAACGTTCTGATGAAGAAGATAACAATGAATAGTTTTGATAATCCAGAAGATCAAAAGCTTGCAACCCTGGCACTAGCAACCCAGAAACGTACGGGGGCACCACAATCGGCGGCGCTTCGTGATTCAACTGGCCGCACATACGTAGCAATATCGATTGCAACACCTGAACTCACACTCGATGCAATTCAGGCAGTTTTTACAGTCGCTATGGCATCACAGATTTCAGGGATTGAAGCTCTAGTTCTAGCGGGAAATTCAACAGGTGCAACGAGTGTCATTCACACACATTCACCCTCTGCTGCGATCTTTCACATCGATGAGTCAGGTGCGATCACTGCGCTAAGATAGTGCAATGCGCATTGTTCGCTTCTCTCCTGGCCCTGATGCAGGGTTAGGTACCGACCCACTTTTTGGGATCCTAGATGAAGATAATCTGATCACAATTATTGATGGCGATCCGATTTATCAAGGAATTGTAAAGACGGCAGCCCGTATCGAACTGACAAAGGTTCGCCTCTTGGCTCCAGTCATTCCTCGTAGCAAGGTTGTCGCGATTGGTAAGAACTACGCTGATCACGCTGCTGAAATGGGAAGTGTTGTTCCTGATGAACCGATCATCTTCCTGAAAGCGAATACAACAATTATCGGTCCTGGCGACACAATTGTCTGGCCAGAGATGGCACCAACAATTGATTATGAAGCAGAACTTGCCATTGTTATTGGGCGAATTTGTAAGGATGTTCCGAAAGAGAAAGTAAATGATGTGATCTTTGGCTACACACTGGCCAATGATGTGACATGTCGCGAACTCCAGAAAAAAGATGGTCAATGGACCCGCGCCAAGGGCTTTGACACGTTCTGCCCACTCGGGCCATGGATTGAAACAGAATTTGTTCCTGGTACTCAGCGCATTACCGCAACTCTTAATGGTGAGATCAAACAAGATGCCCACCTTAATGACATGATCTTTAAAGTTCCTGACATCATCAACTTTGTTTCCCAGGTAATGACGCTGCTTCCAGGAGATGTCATCATCACTGGAACACCTGCAGGAATCGGACCGATGCCAGCGAAATCAACGATTGCTGTATCCATTGAAGGTCTGGGCCAACTAACAAATAGAGTGAGTGCACAACCATGAGCACCAAAAAAGTAAAGGTTCGTTTTGCACCATCGCCAACAGGGGATCTGCATGTAGGAAACATTCGTACCGCGCTCTTTGATTGGGCATATGCTCGTCATACTGGCGGCACCTTCTTATTTCGCATCGAAGATACTGACACCACTCGTGTCACTGATGAATACATCCAGGCAGCAATCGATACTCTCAAATGGCTCGGCCTTAATTGGGATGAGGGTCCTGAAGTTGGTGGCGACAACGGGCCATACCTTCAATCGCAACGTCTTGATATTTACGCCAAGTGGGCACAAACATTTCTCGATAACAAAGATGCCTATCACTGCTACTGCTCACCTGATGAGTTAGAGGCGGTACGCGAGGCTCAACGCAAAGCGAATGTGGCACCGGGATACAACGGACATTGCCGCGAGTTAACGCCAGAACAAATTGCTGCATATAAGGCAGAGGGTCGTGGCGCTGTTGTTCGTATGCGTATGCCAGAAGGCACAACTACCTTCACTGATGAAATTCGTGGCGATGTGACCTTTGATCACGCATTCGTTCCAGACTTTGTCCTTGTCCGTGCAGATGGATCACCGCTTTACACATTGGCAGTTGCAGTTGATGATGTTTTGATGAAAGTTACCCACGTTCTACGCGGTGAAGATCTCCTCTCATCAACTCCACGACAGATCCGCGTCTACCAAGCAATGGGCGTCGCGCCCGAAGATTATCCAGTCTTTGCCCACCTTCCCTTTGTGATGGGCCAAGACAATGCCAAACTTTCAAAGCGCAACGGTGAAGTTTCTATCGCGTGGTATCGCCAAGCGGGTTATCTACCTGAAGCAATCTGTAATTACCTTGCACTTTTGGGATGGTCACCCGGGGATGATCGTGAAAACATCACAATGGCAGAACTCTGCGAGCTCTTTACCGTTGAGAAAGTTCACTCATCTCCTGCACGTTTTGATATGAAAAAGCTAGAAGCAATTAATGGCGACAAGATTCGCGCACTGACAATCGATGAATTTCTCTCATGGTCGCTCCCATTCTTAAAAGATGCAGGAATCATCACAGGAACAGATAGCGAAATCGCTCTCGTTAAATCCGCCTTGCCGCTAATTCAGGAACGAATTGTCACCTTAAGTGAAGTTCCTGCGATGCTGGCATTTCTCTTCACCAAGAATTTTGCAGTCGATGAGGCATCTGCCCCAAAGATCGCTGATGCAGAGTCAAAAAAGATTTTAAAGCGGGCCCTTTCAGATCTCACCCCGTTAGCATCATGGGATCACGCCTCTATCGAAGCCGCGCTACGTGCATCATTGATCGAAGAGATGGGGCTCAAGCCTCGTATTGCATTTACCGCCCTGCGCATTGCAGCCACCGGCAGCACAATTTCTCCACCCCTCTTTGAATCAATGGAATTGTTGGGTAAAGAGGTCTGTCTTGAGCGAATTGCTGGGGCAATTTCACTCTGATCGGTAAGGTAAACTTCTGCCAACAAGAGATGTGAATCTTTTGGGGTATGGGGTAATTGGCAGCCCTGCTGATTCTGGTTCAGTAAGTCTAGGTTCGAGTCCTGGTACCCCAGCGCAGTACCCTAAGCTCTACCGCACCACAGCAGTAAATGAATGTACTAGGGCCCCGTCGTCTAGCGGCCTAGGACTCTGGCTTCTCAAGTCAGCTACGAGGGTTCGAATCCCTTCGGGGCTACGCAGTATCGTTACAGCGCACTACCGTTTTTCTTAGTAGCTGTTGTAATTGGAATCAAACTCGTTTACGAGATCATCCCAAAAGCTTGAATCTGTTGTTGATGCGATTCCAGCGAGCAATACGAGAAATCCAATCAGGAATAACCACGCAAATGCTGTTGATACCCAACCAATGATTACTCCAGAGACAGCCAAGCCACGGTTTTGATCACTGCCTGCCTTCTTCAACTTTGAAAGTGAGATATGGCCCAAGATTGAACCAATAAATGAGAAGAAGCCCGCTGTAAGAAAGAGCGTTGCAAGAGATGTTACAAAGGCGGCGATCGCTAATCCGCTACCGGACTTCGCATCTTGTTCATTCTGACTCAGTGCAGCGGTCGGAGTATTTTGTCCAGGAATAAATTCACTCATGTTACGCCTCGTTAATTACAGCAGTTTTGACCCAAAGGTCGCGAAGGGTGCGGTTATTTTTTGTAAAGTAGAAGACAATCTCAATAACGATCCAAACAACAGCGGCAATTCCTGCTGTGAGATTTGATGCGATGACTACTGTCGTTGGTATGAGAAGTTCACGCACCGCCATATGACCCCAGGTTGCAACACCACCGGTTTCAAAGTGTCTCACTCTGATCTTAAGAATTTTCTTTGCAGGGGTCTGACCTTCACCCCAGACGATCATCGACCAGATGAGCCAACCGATTCCGAGAGTAAGTACTGCCAGCGTCGCATCGAGTGCGTAAGCGCCAAGACGGTGCTGGAAGGAGGCATAGCGAAAAGAACCTTGACTTGATCCCTCGCCTGGAAGTGGAAGTGGCGGCCGGGGCCCGTTGTTATATGTCATATCCATACCTTAAGTCATGAGAAAGGAATTTGTTATCACCTCCTGCATTTCTGCCCTGGGTTATCTTCTGTGAAGATAGCCTTGCGCTGTTGATAGCCAGAGAAGAGAGGGGGAGTGAGATGGGTTTTCGATTCCGAAAGTCGATGAAGATCGCCCCCGGCTTGCGTCTGACCTTTGGAAAAAGATCTATCGGCATTTCGGCAGGGGTCCGAGGTGCGCGAGTAAGCCTGAACTCCTCAGGTCGAGTCACTTCATCGGCTGGAATACCAGGTAGCGGGCTTTACTGGACCGAGAGTGTTTCACTCAAGGGATCAAGGAAAAGTTCGGGGCGAACAGAAGAGACATTTGTTGATGGTGAGTCATACGTTGAAGACCTTCCAGCATTAGAGAAGCCAACGTCAATCACACGTCCACCGGCGAAGGCGACGATATTTTCAAGTAAGGAAGAGAAGGCGATGAGCGCTCTCTTCTACGATATTTATGGTGATGCACAGGCAAACCCTCCTGAGACAGTCTTTAAGAAAGCTGGCGAGGTAGCAGATAAGTTTCCAGAGATCGCACTTGCGATGCAGGCAATCCAAATACTTCATGGAAGCACCGATGAGAAACTGCATGCACAGGCATTCCCACTGGCAGATCAACTCTGGCCGCGTCGCCTTGAGTTATTCAAACTTCCCTTAGTGCAAGAGTATTTTCCTGGGATTATTCCCGCAGTTCAGATCACTCCTGGGATTCATGCCAATGAACGTTTTAACTTAACTGCGCTTGGATTAATTTATGCCGAGATATTGCAGATACAGGGACGATTTGAAGATGCTCTGGCGGTGATTGAAGAGATTGATTCTGATCAGATGACGGCAATTTCTATGGCCGATATCGAGATTTCATTGAAGCGATTTGATGATGCGATCGCCACGACTGAGGATGTTGAAAACATTGATGATGCAACAGCGATGCTCTTGATCTTGCGTGGAATCGCTTTCAGAGAACAGAACTTCCTTGAGGCATCTCTTGAATGTCTTAAGCAAGCAATCGCTAAACGTACTCGCTCTGAAATGGTTCTCAACCGTGGCTTATGGGAACGCGCATACACGTATGAGCGCATGGGCAAAAAGGCGATGGCAAAAAAGGATCTGGAAAAAATCTTGTCACGTGAACCCGCATACTCAGGCTTGGCCGAGCGACTCTCTGCGTTGAATTCTTAACTAGATTCAGAACTTAATTACGGGGTAATCACCCCTTCTCGCAAGTACGATTCAGCCATGGGTAAAAGAGCTCTTATCGTTGGGCTCATCACTCTTGCGCTCACAGCGACTTCGGTCTTTTTCTTTGGAAAATCATATGCGCGCGATATCTATACCTATGATTGTGAAATCGCCGAGCAACGTCCATCACAGATCACCCGATTCTGCGCTGATGGTGGCGCTAGCGTTTATGACATCACGTGGGAAAGCTGGGGATATAACGGTGCGACAGGTAAGGGTATTTATACCGAAAAGCTCTGCGAACCTAATTGTGCAGAAGGAGAGAGCGCCGAAGTTCCAGTCGATGTATATCTCTCTGGTGTTGAGATAATCGATGGCCGTAAGATCCTACGAAATCTCTCTGTGAATACACGAGATGGTGAATTGATGGCCAATGGCGATACTTATGCCTATTGGGATGTTGCCGAGTTTGCGATTGCGATGAGAGATAACTGATGTCGAATTTAACTCCACGGTCAGCCCGTCGCGCCGGATACGCACTCCATGTATTGACGGCAAGTGGCGCGGTCATTGGCATGCTCGCTCTTCAAGGAGTTGTCGATGGAGAAATCCGAATTGCACTTTTGTGGCTCATTGCCTCACAAATTCTTGATGGCCTTGATGGACCAATTGCACGTGGCCTTGATGTCGAAATTCACGCACCACTCATTGATGGTCACATACTTGATCTCGTAGTTGATTATGTGACATGTGTAGTCGTGCCAGTTATGTTCATGCTTAAGTTTGAAATGCTGCCAAGTAAATACGAAGCGCTGATAGCTGGATTTATCTTCTTAACATCGGCGCTCTGGTTTGCTCGCGCAGATCTTGAGACTGAAGATCACTGGTTCAACGGATTCCCAGCGGTCTGGAATCTTGCGGTTCCCACCTTCCTCGTCTTTGATATGACCCCGACGGAGGTAGCAATCTTTACAATGGTGCTTGGCATGTCACAGCTGACAAACTTTAAAGTGCCTCACATTGTGCGGGTGGATCAATTACGCCGCATCACTTTGCCATTTGGCATGATCTATCTGGCAGACCTTACCTATCTCTCGTGGACTTACTCCGACACACTGGGTGTGCAGAGCAACATAATCAGCGATGCGATTCTGATCGCCTTCCCGTTCTACTTACTCTGCTTTGGGGCCTACAAGACCTTCGAAGGTTGGCGGGTTCGAGAGAAGAAGTTATCTGAGTAGCGGCTTATCAGCCATTAATTGAACTTTAGTATAGAGATTTCACACTCGCTCAACGCGCGCCTTTTTATTCTCTGTTGTAGCCTTGCAATATGCGCAGACTCATCATCCTCGTGGCAGCATTTATGTCGTTTTCGCTTGTGCCAGCTAGCGCTCATCAACCTGTGGCCTTGCTTAATAGCGACACCACGGCAGCGCGTGGACCTCTCTTAGTTGATGGAACAGTTTCATTTGCAGTCACTGCCTCATTTAATAAAGCAGGTGAGCGCAAAGGATTTCGCGCCAACTTTGCTGCAGGAGATAGCGTTCAAGTACAGTATTTGATTATTGATAAACGCCCAGAGAATAAATTGAAGAATAATCAGTTGCCTACAGTCGTTGTGACATCTCCTTCGGGTAAGCGGCTTACTTTGCCGATTAATGAACGGACAAAATTCTTCGAACCTTATGGCGGGACTAACTATCTCTACTTGTCACGAATCTCAGCCGTTGCAGAATCTGGCATCTATTCATTTCTCATTACAGCTCGAGCCAAATCTTCAATTACTGTTGCAGTGGGCGATCGTGAAGTACCAGGAACTGTGACACGCGGGGCTCTTCCACAAACACCAACGCCAACAGCAACACCAACTCGCGCTGCATCACCAACTCCAACACCAACTCCGAGCCCAACACCAACGGTTGCAAAGAGCGGCTACACAATGGCTGATGTTCGCGCTAATGCAACGCCAGCAAAATGTTGGAGTGCTATCGATGGGAATGTCTATGACCTTACGCGTTGGATTTCATCTCATCCAGGGGGCGCCTCACCTATTCGCTTCTTATGCGGAATAGATGGAACCAATGCCTTCAAGGCTCAACACGCTAATCAAAGTAGCCCCATGGCACGTCTCTCTTCTTACTTACTCGGCCCACTCACGCCGTGAGGGTGACGTTAGAAAATAAGTACTGATCTCCCTTGAATAACGAAGTTCCGGGGTTAACCTTGGACATGGGAAAAGATCGCGAGCCAAACTCTTCAGAGCGGATTGAAACATCAATCATTCCTCTCAAATACGTGGACATGATTGAAGATGTATTCCACGCATTGCTCGCCCTTGCGTTGCTGATTATTGGCATTGGGGCATTCTTTTACAGTATTGAACGCCTGATCACGACAGCCCCGTTTTTCCCAAATGGAATGATTCAGGGCGTAAACGACATTCTCTTCATCGTTATTATCTTGGAAATTCTTCGTACTGTGATCTCGCGATTTACTGATGGTGTTTACCAACTCGATAAATTCCTCATCATCGGCGTGATCGCAGCCGTTCGACATATTCTCACTGTTGGCGCATCTGTCACCCTGGAGTCTGGAAAGACTGACCAAGCATTTGAGCGAGCAATTATTGAAATGGGACTCAATGCCTTGATTGTTATTGCATTGGTCTTTGCCATCTTTATGTCAAAGATGGCGCACCGAAAAAAGGTTTAAGCAAGAAAGCTTAGCCTTACTCGAAATCCCCACCGCGTCCTGTAATCCGTGGATTCTTTTTGCGGGGACGATCAAAACGTGTGGCTATAACGAGTACTAGGACTGCATACGCCACGACGATGAGGATTTCGATTGGCATCAATTAACCTAAAATCGCCCAGGTAACGAGAGCAAACATTGCAATATCAAAGGCGATAATCGCAATTGCTGAAAGTGAGAGAAGTCCACGTGAGTCAGCGATCTTGCTGGTAAGAGCTGTTGGCTTATCAACTTTCCGAAGATCAATAAGTAGCGCTTCCGCCTCACGGATTGCTGCATATTGGCTGATTGTTGCTAAAAATCCTGTTACAGCGGCAACGCCGAGTGCAAAGAACTTCGCTGAGTCAGATGCTGTATCAAATTTGTCATAGGCGGCGACTACCAAAATCGCGATGAGTACGAGTGCAGGGGCAACTTGTGATGTGATGATTTGTGATCTCATCTCGTTCCACTGCCTGATTAGCGCTTTTTCATCCATGTAAAAATCCTTTGTTAGCAGATCAATCCCCAATGGATTACGTAAAGGCTAGAGCCTGATCTGGCAGATTTCTACCCCAAATTATGAGTTTCACCTAGCCAATTGAGACAAAGAGCAGCTTCCCACTATCGGTTGTCGCGATCATCTCACCTTGTGCGCCGATTTCCAGATCGCGAATGCGCTCATTGACTGGGTGGATTGTTCTCTCGCCAACACGTTTAGCATCGATCAACTCTATGAAGATTAACGACTCTTCTCGAAGGGTTCCCATCACAATCTGTCCAGCCCATGACCCCCATTGAGAACCGTTGAGTTGAACTAATTCTGTCGGTGCAACAGAAGGAACCCAGTAGGTGAGAGGTTTTCTATAACCATCGTGGCTACCGGTTTCTTTCGGCCTTACATAATCTCCAGAGCTATATGGCTCACCGTAGGTAACTGCCGGCCAACCATAATCAACGCCCTTTTCAATAATGTTCAATTCATCGCCACCGCGTGGTCCGTGCTCTGATGTGTAGAGATCTTTACCAATCAAGAGAATTCCCTGTTGATTGCGGTGACCTGTTGAAATCTTTTCGCGAGTGGTTGCACTGACTTTAAATACTGATCCAAGATCTCCGCGACGATTTACATTATCGATCTCTGAATATCCAAGATCTCCGATTGTTAGATAAGCGCTCTTCTTATCGATTACTGCAAGTCGACCTGCTGCATGCTGTACCGCACTCACTGGGACGCATGGATTGCTCTTAAACCAGAGCTTTCCTCGGGTGAGAGATATCTTTGAAGCAAGATTGAGCGTGTAGCGATAGAGATGAACGCTCACGCAATCCTTCGCCCGGTTATAGGTTGGAAATGAGATTAAGAGATCAGCCTTTGTCGCACTTTCTGCAAGTATTCCGATATCTGTAATTGCAAAGCGAGAATCATTAAGTCGCTCGGTTGCCTTGATTGCTCGTCCAGCCAAAGTCGTGCGCTTTTTGACTGGGTCATAGATAAAAAGTGATGATCCATTTCCACCGCCACCAAGTAAGAGTCGCCCATCTGCCATGACCGCAAGTGCTGCACCGCGCTCACCATTTGGCGCAAGAACTTTCACTTGAGGTGTATCAATTGCAGTAACCGTTAGCCCTGGAACAGCTGACTGTGCGGGATGTAGCGAAGGGATGGTTAAACCAATACTGATGAGAGCAATAATTAAAGGTCTTTGGCTACGGACCTTTACTTTCATTTCTCTATTTTGCCACGCTGAAGCGGAAGTGGCCATGTGAGATCTACACCAAGAGTCTGCGCAGCTGCTAACGCCCAACGTGGATTACGTAACATTGCCCTAGCAAGAAATACTGCATCTGCTTCACCCGTTGCAACAATGTGTTCGGCCTGTTCTGCCTCAGTGATTAAACCAACGGCAACGGTTGCGATCTCGGCTTCAGTCTTGATTGCAGTTGCAAAGGGAACCTGAAACCCTGGCTTAGGATCGATCTTTGCATTATGAATGGCGCCGCCACTTGAGACATCGATGAGATCAACGCCGAGTGCCTTGAGCTTGATCGATAGCTCTACAGAGTCGATCACGTTCCATCCTGAATCAACCCAGTCGGTGGCAGATATGCGAACAAATAACGGAGTCTGATCACCAATGACTGCGCGAACAGCAGTGGCCACCTCGAGCAAGAAGCGAATTCGATTGTCAAAGTTTCCTCCATACTCATCGGTGCGCTGATTCATGATGGGGGAGTAGAACTGATGGAGTAGATAACCGTGCGCTGCATGGATTTCGATCACATCAAAGCCAACCGCAACTGCCCGCTTAGCAGCGGATGCAAAGTCACTGATAAGGCTAGCGATCTCTGTTTGGGTTAACTCACGCGGAACTGGATATCCCTCAAAGGCTGTCGCCGATGATGAAACCGCTTGCCAACCACCTTCGTCAGCAGATGCGATGCGATGGTCATCCCATGGAAGCATTGTTGATGCCTTACGTCCTGCATGTGCTAATTGAATTCCGACCTTTACGCCATGTGAATGTGCGAATTCAATCATTGGCTTAAATGCATCTGCATGCGCTTGATCTTCAATTGATGGACAGCCAATTGAGATTCGTCCTTCGGGGACAACTCCTGTTGCCTCAACCATAATCATTCCGGTACCACCAGTTGCAAATGAACCAAGGTGTACCTGATGCCATGCACCTACGACGCCATCGGTTGCCATGTATTGGCACATGGGTGAAACCCAGATGCGATTACTAAAGGTGGTGCCGCGGATAGTTAAAGGGCTAAAGAGTGTGCTCATAGAGCGATGTTACTCGTTTATTCAGGGTGAGCCATAAGATCAACCCTGTGAGCAAGATTAATGGACTTCGATTGGCATCACATTTCGGGCCAACTGTAATTGTCACTTCTATCTCTTTAATCCTCTCCTTTTTCTATACATCGTGGCAGAGCGCGATCGCGATCGCCTTCGGAGTCATGCTTGGTCAACTCGTTGTCGGTTGGAGTAACGATTTATATGACTATGCCGATGACCTGGCGCATCAACGTTTGAATAAACCTTTGATTCAGGGAAGCATCTCGCGGGAGCTTCTCACTCGTTGCCTATTTGTTACGGTCCCACTTTCTTTTCTGGCAAATCTGCTCGGCCCTTTAGGAATGAGAGGCGGACTTGTCTACATGTTTGGAATCGCATGTGGTGTCGCCTACAACTTCTACTTTAAATTCAACATCTTTTCACCATTGCCTTTTGCTTTGGCCTTTGCCGCCCTTCCCTCATCAATTGTGATTGCGCAGGACCAGACACCTCCGGTCTGGATGTGGCTTGGAGGTGCACTCTTTGGAGTTGCAGCACACTTCATTAATGTCCTCAAAGATATTGATGAAGATCAGATCAGTGGGATCGGTGGCCTGCCACAGCGCATGGGAATGCGAAATTCAATTATCTCCGCCGCCGTACTTATTACCCTCGGCATCATTCTTCTGATTGTTCTTCTCTAACTCTTTGCGCACTGTTCCCATAAGAGAACTATCAGACTAGCCTTGACCAAAGGGGTTTGAGGCCATGAAAAATATTCGCATTGCAGGGCAGATACTGCTCGGTGCTGCGCTGATTTATGCCGGCATCACTCACCTGACAACAAGTCGACTTGAGTTTCAAGCACAAGTTCCCACGTGGGTTCCACTATCGGCAGATTTTGTAGTTCTTGCATCAGGTGTTGTTGAGATTTGCTTAGGTATCGCACTCGCATCGTTGCAATATCGACGCTATGTAGGGTGGATTACAGCAGCATTCTTTGTCGCTATCTTTCCTGGAAATATTTCGCAGTACATAAATGGCATCGACGCATTCGGTTTAGATACCGATCAAGCACGGCTCATTCGTTTATTCTTTCAGCCACCTCTTGTCTTATGGGCGCTGTGGGCAACAGGGATCTTTCCTCGAAGAGATCAGAAGAGGCAGATCTTTAGGCGTTAAGGTCAATTAAGACTTTGGTGGCTTACCTTTGACTTCTTTCTTTGTCGCAAAAGCAAATATTGCAAGACCAACAACGAGTGCACCCGCGCCGACACCGTAAGAGATCACATCGGCTGAACGGTTAGCATCAACAAAAATACCAACGAAGACCACAGCAATGATCGCAACAACGACACCGATCAACTTAGATTTCAAGTCATCGAGATCATCTACGCGAAGCCAGAGCGGTACATCTAGATCCGCATCGATAAATAGCTCGTAAAGTCCATACCCGATAACAAGAAGAACGGTTCCAAGAAGAATTGCATCGACTGCAGTGAGAACATAAACGATTGATTCCTTGAGCGAAGATTCACTTGAGACCGCATCAATGATCACTAGAATCATTTCATAAGATCCTTGTGCCATCAGCAGTAGCGCTCCGAGAATTGATGCTAGCGCTGGAACAAGTACGGCATATCGAGTGTAGCCAAGGACTTTTTTCATCATAGGCCTTATTCTATCGCGCCATATCACTTGTATGCCTGAAGCAGATTGGTAGATTAGTAATCTATCTTCCGTTGGTCAGGCTCATCAGAGATAAATTCGGACTAGCAAGATGAGCATGGAAAGAGGGACCAGATGGCTACATATTTCAGTGGCGGAACAATCTGGTGTGGTCTTGGTAGAACTGCGCAATCGGTCCGCGTCAGTGACGGCAGAATTGCTGCGATTGATTGTGCAGCAGAGCCTGACGATGAAGTCATTCACTTAGGCAATCATTTCTTAGCACCAGCCTTTATGGATGGCCATGCGCACCCACTCTTTGCAGGGCGTCAATCACAGGGCCCGCTTGTTAATGGTCTTGATTCCGTGGATGCAATCCTTGCTGAAGTAAAAAGATATGCCGATACGAATCCTGATCAACCTTGGATTATCGGTGGTGCATACGAAGCAGTGATTGTGGAACGTGGAGATTTCCTTGCAACGTGGCTCGATCAAGTCGTACCCGATCGCCCCGTAGTTCTGCGCGCAGTTGATCATCACACCATCTGGGTAAATACCAAAGCGCTTGAACTTGCAGGCATTACAGCAAAGACACCTGACCCTGAAGGTGGATCCATCGCTCGCAATTCAGATGGAAGCCCACGAGGCACACTGCGCGAACCCACTGCAATGGATTTAGTTACACGCCATGGTCCACCAACAACAATTGAAAGTGATGTGAAGGCGATTGCTTGGGCATCAGATCGTTACGTTGAACATGGTGTGACTGCGGCAACGGATGCATGGATCGAACCAGGAATGGCTGAGGCATACATTGCAGCAGATGCTGCTGGCGTACTTGCAATTGATATGAACATCTTCTTTCTCGCCCAACCCGATTCATGGCGCTCACTCAAAGATGACTTCTTAACACTGCGAGAGCAGATTAATAACCTCGGTGCGGATTCACATTTGACGGGGCGAACAATCAAAATAATTCTAGATGGGGCTCTCTCTGCCGGTACTGCAGCACTTCTTTCTCCGTACCTTGATGACCCCACATCACACGGGCTATATACATGGAACGATGACGAACTCTTAGATGCCGCCGCATACTTTGATGCCGAAGGATTTCAACTGCATATCCACGCAATCGGTGATGGCGCGATCCGCCAAGGGTTGGATGTGATTGAGAAAGTGATTCGAATCAACCCGCTACGTGATCGTCGCCCAGTAATTGCCCACGCACAATTAATCGACGGAGATGATCTCCCACGATTTGCCGAGCTTGATGTGATTGCAAATTACCAACCATTGTGGACATACCTAGACCCCATGAACAAGATACTTATCGCACCTCGCATCGGTGATGATCGAAATAACCGCCAATACCAATTAGCATCAATGCTTAAATCAGGGGCGCGTATCGCATATGGAAGTGATTGGCCGGTCACCTCACAGGTTCCGCTCGAAGCTCTGGCTGTTCCGACACATCGTCAATCACCAGATCGCCAGCCAAAGGGTGGATGGAGCCCACACGAGGCAATTAGTGTTGAGCAGAGCTTAAGTTTTTACACCCACGGTGTTGCCTATCAGAACTATAAAGAAGAGCGCTATGGTGAAATAAAAGTCGGCGCAGAGGCGGATCTCATAATCTTAAGTCAGAACCCACTTACCTGCGACCTGCATGATGTCTCCAAAATCTCAGTCGTCACCGTTTTTAAGCGCGGCAAAGTGATCAAGAGCCAGTAGTCTTACCCTCGTATCAACACCATCACACTATTAAAAGGAGAAAACCATGGGCGCTTGCGGTTGCGGATACACAACAGATCCAGAGAAGAATTGCAACGGAACACATAAAGTTGTTAAGGCTGTTAAAGAAGACATCATCGCAAAGCTTGAAGCTGAAGGCTTTGCCGATGCTGCAGCACATCTCAAGGCTTAATTAAAGACTTTATTCAAGTCAATGCTCTCCAGGTGATTACCGTAATCTACGACGGTCAATGCCAACTATGTCGTGCCAGCATTAATTGGTTGCAGTTGCGGTCAGAAGTAACTGCCCACTCTTTCCATGAAATAGATCCCGAGAGCTATAGCCTCACGCTAGAGGATTGCCAGAAGCAAGTAATTGCAATTCAAAGTGAGCGGATATTTAAAGGTGCAGCTGCTGTCGCCTTCTTACTCAAGCATCGAGGCAACACCGCGACAGCGCGATTTATCAGAGCAACCGGCCCACTAGGACGCTTTGGCTATCACTGGGTATCAACTCATCGAAACTCAGCACCTGTAAAAGCTCTCACGCGCATTCTCGAGAAAGCGATAAAGCAATGACAGCTATTTCCTTCTCTGTTAAAGTTTACGCATGAGTAAAAATACCGTCGCATCTAAAGAGTCAATCTCTGCCTATCGACTAATGGGATGGATTCCTCTTCTTGTCACCGTTATTGGTGCAACATCTGTAGTTATTTTCAGCGTACTCCGCGACATCTAGAGGTCTTATCACACGCTTTATGTGAAGAAGAGATCATGGCTTAGGGCGATTACTGGGAGTCTTTGTCGTTACTACCTAAATCCAATTTCCAGATGGATACACCTCTTGGTGACTAGAGGGCAATCAGTCAACGGGGAGAAAAGTTTTTTAAACACATGCAACTTTTCTGACCTGTCATGCGTCTAAGCATGTGATAGCCGTTGAACCTGAGTGCCCTCATGCCCCTGAACGCTGCCCGAAAGGATCCGCCACTTGAGCCCGATGAAGCGAAAAGTCGCGATAGTTCACTCAGACCGGTACGCCAACTGGGTCTTTTCCGATGCGCATCCCACTCAAGGTCGCCGTTTCATCAATGGCTTCACCGCAATCACCGGCAAGCCACGCGTTCTCGAACCACGACATGCAACCAAGGAAGAGCTCAGACGCGTCCATGGCGATAACTACATCAAGGAAATCTGCGAAGAACACATCTCTGATGAGTGGGACGGCAAACGTTCAGACTTGGCAGGCACCGCAACACTCTTTGCTGGTGGAACCTTGGTCGCTCTCGAATCGCTCTTAGATAAAAGCGCAGAACTGGCCATTCACTTACCCGGTGCCAAGCACCACGCACAACGCGATTACTCATCAGGTTTCTGCGTCTTTAATGATTTTGCAATTGCTGCAGATATCGCAACAAAAGATTTCAATCTCAAGGTTGCAATCATTGATATCGATGCCCACCACGGTGATGGAGTCGAAAACCTCACACGAGCAAATCCACAGGTGCTTACCTTCTCGATTCACGAATCTGGAATCTTTCCTGGAACAGGTGATACGAGCGAGCCAGAGAACAACGTATTCAATTACCCACTGAAACGAGAAGTCACTGGATTTGGCGATACCGCACTGCTTGCAGGAGTCAATAAATTCCTACCGATCGCCCGCCACTTTGAGCCAGATCTTCTCTTTCTTACATGCGGTGCCGATGGACTTAAAGCAGATCCACTCACACATCTTGAATACTCTATTGCGGGCTACAAAAGCGCGGCCCAATTGATCCGCGAAACATTCCACTCAACTCCAATTCTGATGGGTGGAGCCGGTGGCTATCTTCCTGATTCTGGAACACCAAAGGTCTGGGCAACGGTCGCTAAGGCGCTAACCCTTTGAATCGTTAAAACTCAGTTTTTCTGACCATTCAATGCACCCTAGCCAATGTTTTAATCGGCACAGATTCACTATTCTTCTGCCATTTCCAATTGAGAGGATCATGCAATGTTTACTGCAAGGAAAAAGGTCATCACCCTAGTCATGCTCCTCCCACTCATTCTTGCTGGATGTTCGAGTTCGAGTGATGAATCGTTTGATGACCCATTTACAGATTTCTCAGACATTTTTTCTGAGTCAGCAAACGTCTCCTCAGTCAAAGATGCCTATCTAGGTTCTTGTCCCACAGCAACATTGGGGGAGATGGCTGATGCATTTATGTCAGGAGTGAGCTGGACTGACTTCCCATCCTCTGGAGGAACAATCGTCGAACTTACCGGTGAGATCTCCTATGACGGCTACCCAGCAACGGCACAGATTCAATTCGAACTGAGCGGTGGCTCTTTTGAAGCGGTTTATCTAGGGATCAACGATGTCGATCAAAATCGCCTGACGCTGAGTGCACTCTTAGGGAAAATGTGTGACGCGACTTATTAGTTAAAGGCCTGAGGGCGCTCTCTGACCAGTCAACCCACCCAGGATCGCCCCTTTCCCGGACTCGGGTCTGGTCAAGTTCGGCTTAATCTAGAAGACTAAGCACCCTCTCAGGAAACATTCAGTTCTATTTGGCGTGAAAGGTGATGTGGGGTCGACTACCAACATGGCAAAAAAAACGTCTAAGGCTTCGTTCTTGCCTCTGCTGGTCGCCGCTATTGCGATTTTGATCAGCGTCGCCATTTTCTTTCTCACGCGTTCAATGGCAGACGCTTTTCTTTGGCACCTCATCGCCTATGTACTTACGCCGTTGGTAGTTGCACTCTGCCTTGGTTGGGATTCGATCGCCCAACGTGTAGGTAAGGGAAATGACCCCTGGTTTTCAGCCAACGCTTCCTATTCACTGATCCTACGTATTCTCACTGGCGCATCCTTCATAGCCGCCTTTCCCCACATTGTCTCCATGGCAACTGATATTGCTGAGATTTTGGCGAGCAAATAATGAAACGTTTTGCTGCTTGGGCATTGGCTCTCATTCTTTCCACAGGCACACTAAGTGCGATTGTAATTTCAACTCCGGCCGCTAATGCGATCCCATCCATTGATGGTGCATTCGAAGATTTAGGGCGATGTCTTCAATCACAGGGCAAGAATAAAATCCTAGATGTTTTTTATCTAATCGATGAATCTGGAAGTTTGAAAAAGACTGACCCAGGGAATGCTCGTGCGGATATCTTAAGTTCCAGTTTGCAGCAGCTGGCTTCTTTTAGAAGCGATGTGACTGTTAATTACTCAGTTGCTTTCTTCGCGCAGTCATATGGAGTGTGGCAACCGTGGCGTACTGTGAATAAAGGTGGCATTGTTCCTGAATCGGGGCGGCTAAATGCTGAGGTGAGAAAGCGTAACCAAGGGAAAAATACCGATTGGTTACAGGGAATCAATGGTGCAATCAACGAACTTAATGCTCAGCACGAGCGTACAAATGGATGTAGCACGCTCATCTGGCTCACTGACGGTGGGATAGACCTATCCCAGGTAGAAAAGACTAAAGAAGCTGTCGATCAACTCTGTGAGAATAGATTTGATGTCCTACGTAAGAATGGCGTGACTGTTCTAGGGGTGCTCCTGAAAAATGAAACAGCCTTGGCTAACCTTATTCAGAGCGAACGTGACTATCAGAAGGTTTGGATGCCATGGATGGAACCGCTAGTAACGGGCCAGGGCGTCTTAGCAGATGGCACAGAAATTCAATGTGGAACTTTCCCTATCCCAAAGAATTATCGTCAAGGTGCGCTCTTTGTAGCATCTAATCCACAAGAATTAGCATATGAGTTTTTAAAACTTCCCCCACGAATTGAAGGTTGTGCTGTAGTAAATAACCTCGCAAAAGGTCAATTCGAGATCGAACCTGGAATTAGCGAATTTCAGATAGTAACCACAGCTAAGGATTGGAGTCTGATTGACCCAAGCGGTAAATCTATTACGGCAACAAGTAGTGACCTAGACAGATTTGAAACCGCTGGAGCGACGCGGATAAAGAGGGGCACAACTAATTCGGGGCGCGGAGCTTGGAAGTTCAATGGAGCTGGTGGGGAATCTAACCTCTATTACTGCAGCGGACTCGACATTCGAATTGATCCTGGAACAGAATTTATTTCAGGAAAGGCGGGTTTGCTCTCAGGAAAAGTTATTTCACAATCTACCGGCCTACCTGCAGATTTGACTGAGTATGATTCTGATCATCCGATTACGATTGAATTGATATCGGGTGGCAAGAGTGGTCCAAAGAAAGAAGCTGAGCAGAGCAATCCTGCGAGTTTCTTACTTAAGAATTTCACACCAGGTAGCGATAGCGCCGAAGCAGAGGTGCGGATAACACTTTTCTTGAAGACTAAGGGTGGGATTCCGTTAGCACCTGTTTCAATGTCACAGAAAATTGATGTGCGTCTCCTGAGTAACTACCCGACACTAAAGAATGAGCCAATTGAACTCTCAACTTTGGAATCATTGGAAAATCCTGCTGCCGGCACCGTTGTTTTCAAGGGCCCTGAGCGGGCAGATGGAAAGATTTGTATCGATAAGAATGTAAAACCTGTGGTGATTCAAGATAAATTCTCTCGCGCAGATGGTTATAAAGTTTCAACGACAGGCGTGGATGTAGACGGTTGCATGCCAATTCGCCAAGGGGAAGAGAGTTCACTGCAGCTCACTGTCGGTAATCCAGTAACTGATCCATCAGATGTGATTCTTGGTCTGCCGATTTCATATTACTCAGAGGCTGAGCCGGGTAAAAATTTCACACTGAATGCTCAAGTTAACTTTAGGACAGATCCAGCGGGTGATCCTTTGCTTTGGATCATAATTCTTACAATCCTTGGAATAGGACTACCGCTTGGATTGATCTATCTCATGCTCTGGTGGGCAACACGAATAGCATATGGACGTCAGTTGCAGAGAGCTGAATACCCGATAGCGATTACAACTGAGGGTCGAATCACCAATCGCGATGGCGGTGCAATACCTACTCATGGTGAAAACTATCAGGGTCGGCCACAGCAAGCCGATGTCCGTGTCCTCCAAGATGGAAATACAACCCTCAGCGCCAAGTTACCTAAATCAATATTCGCAGAACCTTGGTATGAGATAAAGGCACCAGAAGGCTCTCGTGTGATTTCTGTAGGAAATATTGCGCCACGAGTGAAGAGTAAGAAACGCTTCGCCACAGGAAAACTTGCTCCAATTGTTGGAGACCTTGGAAAAATCTGGTACATCATCATTAGCGATTCTGCTTTGGGTAATGCTGCGAAGGCAGAGAAGGGGTCCTTGATTGAGGGCAAACTTGTCATCTTCAATCGCCGAGATCTCACCAATCTAAATCAGCATCGCGACTCATTGAATAATGTTTCAAGTAAGCCAGGGTTGGGTGCAGATGTAGAGCGCCTGATTACGATCGTTAAAAACGAAAAACCCGCAGGCGGAACTGGCGGAACTGGCGGAACTGGCGGAACTGGCGGAACTGGTGGAACTGGCGGAATTCCACCACGTCCTTCAATTGGAGGTCCAGGTCGCCCTAACGGTCCCGGCACTCCCGCAGCAACAACGCGTCCCAATATGCCGGGTGCGCCAACGAGATCAGGAAATCCAATTCAACCCAGCACGACCACTCCTGCTGGTCCAGCACGTGTAACACCACCGTCAACTCCAGGAGGTGCGCCAAGCAGACCATCTGGTCCTGGCGCTCCAACGCGAAAGGGTGGCCCTGGATCACCGCCGTAGTAAGAAATAAATAACTTCAGTACATTACTTACAGTTCAAGACAATCGAAAGGTCACAAAAATGTTATCTAAGTTTCTTCTCATCGGTGTCGGTGGTTCGGGCGGAAAAACTCTGCGCGCACTCAGAAACAATCTTGAACTCAAGTTAAGTCAAGCCAATTGGGCGGATGGTGTGCCTATGGGATGGCAGATGCTTCATATCGATAGCCCAGTGATTCAAGATGGCACTGGTTTTCCAGCACCAATGTTGCCGCCTGCCGATTACAAGGGTCTATCTAGATCTGGCCAAAAGTATTCTGACGCTTATGCGAATTCATTTAACTTTGTCGAAGCCCAGGATAAAGAAGACTATAAGAGATTCCTCCCTGATGAGAAGGAGGTAGATGTAGATATTACAGTCGGCGCTGGTCAATTCCGCGGAGTTGGTCGTGTATTGGCTCTTTCAGCTCATGAACAAATTAAGCAAGCTCTTCGCGGAAAACTGGATTTACTCTTGCGCGCAGAGGCCGAACCAGAATTAAAGCGACTAGCCCGTCAATTGGGGCTTGACGATCAAATTCAAGCTTCTCCAACAATTATTGTAATCTCATCTATTGCGGGTGGTTCCGGTGCAGGTCAATTTCTTGAGATTTCAGAGATGATCAAAGGTTTGCATCCGTCCAAAAACTGGGTTCATGAGATCTTTAATATGCTCTATGCGCCAGATGTATTTACTGAAGTAGATCCTGAACTTCTTGCAGGTAACGCACTCTTCTCGATGGGCGAGATTATGAGTGGGTTGTGGTCTACGCCAACTAAGGGAACTATGCGTATGACAGAGCTTATGGGAGACAATATTCCGTATCACGATGCAAACTATAAAACTGGTGCTAAGTATAACTTTATGATCGGAAAGGGTGGTTTTTCAAAGCAAGAAGATGTCTATCTTGCGGTGGCTACATCCCTTACTACTTGGATGACTGACCAAGAGGTTAATGACAAGATTACGGCTTTCTCACGTGGCAATTATCAGGCCTCAACTTTAGAAACAAATCTGCCAGACAAATCTGGTTTAAAAACTGCAAATAAAGATGCAACTCCATTCATGGCTCTTGGTTTCGGTCGCGTCGGTTTAGGTAAAGAACGATTCGTTGCATATGCAGCACAGAGGCTAGCGCGTTCAGCGATAGATCGAATGCTCTATGCTCACACGATCGAAGATCCTAAATTTGCAATCAAAACTGAAGATGAATGGGTGACCTTCTTCGCTGAAAAGAACCTCTTCGATTTTATTGATACTGTGAAACTAAATGAAGAGACCGAACAGCACAATGACATTATTGATGCGATTCGTCCTAATCGCGATGCAATGTATGCAAATTTGAAGAGCCAAGTTCTGGCGGTAGCCTCACAGACACTCAACCCAAAAACCAATGCTCAGTCATTAATTGAATGGGATGACAGTCTTCGAGCCGGCTTCAACAATTACATTGAGCAATTTTTAGATGAAGAGGCAACGGAGCGCAATTCAATTATGCGCCCATGGGTAAAGCAGAAAAAGAATGATTTACTCTCATTAACTTCGAAGTATGTCTCTCAGCATGGAATTAAAGTCACGTGCGAAATTCTTCATAGACTATCTACAAAGCTGGTTGCTGTCGCTGATGAGCTTCGTGCTGAGTCTGATTTGCAACTTAAGTATGCAGCTGACTTATCTTCATACATACGTGGTGAACTTGGAAAGTTCCCTGAGAAGAATCAGAATGAGATTCCATCAGGACATGAGGTTGTAGAGGGGGCACTGGGAGAAGTTGCTTACTCCTTCTACTACCGTTCAGAAGCAGCGCTCAAGCAGAGTGCTTCAGCACTGGTAGCGGACATGGCTGAAAACTTCATCGAGCCATTGCGCTCGGATCTTATGAGTATCTACCGCGGGCTCCTTGGCGCTAAGAAAGAGTTTATGGATTGGTCAACAGAAGACTCGATTTCTGTTCCCCGTCACTTTGAACCATCTAAAAATGAGAAGTTATTAATAGAGACGACGGACTACCCCGCTCAATTTGCAGAGTTGGTAAATAATTCTGTAGTTTCAGAAAAGCGAACGAATGCGATGCGGCAGGTTGTCGATGAAGTAATCATGGGTGGCCTAGCGCTTCCAAATCTGGATCGTAGAAACTATTGGGAGTTCATCACCACTACAAGAGATTGGGTACCAACACCTCGAGAGGCACGCGAAGACCGTCAGCAGAATGCACAGTCAGCGAAGTTTGAGGTCTCGATTTACCCAGTTGATTATCTTGAGCGTGCTCAAAAATGGATGAAGCAGATGGGCACCCCATTCGCAGGATTCGTCAATGAGAGTCTCTCTTCTTATCTGACAAACGAGAGAGATAAATCAGTCCTCAAGGAGCGCCAGGATAAGTTCCTTGCAAAACTTGAGGAGGCGATTACTGATGGGGCACCTCTAGTGAATATCAATGATGGGCTTTCATCCTCAATACATATGTCAAAAGCTAAAGTAGATGTCGTAGTCTCAACGATCCCGTTGGATTCAACACACCCATTGTTTGGCAAAGTTGGTGAAATTCTAGAACGTAAAGACTTAACCGGTGCGGTCAGTGGAAAAACATTTGATCCGCAATCCTCTAATCAGAGTATCGATTTCTTCAGCGTTCACCAGGGTGTTCAGCCGATGGTTTTGGATTCGATAATTGGGCCAATTTCACAGTACTGGAATTCCCATAACTCTCTGTCTACTACTCGTGCAGGGTTGATGCTTCATCGTCGCCCTCGATATCTATATGAATCGATTCCCGCATCAGGAACAGTTAAGCTCGATATCTTAAAGGGATACTTTGTTGCGCGGGCGCTTAAGAACTTCCGATCTGATAAAGAACTCACAAAAGATGAGAAGAAGAAAAAGGGTCCAAAACTCTCGATTTCTTCTAGTGATGGATCTAAGTACCACGCATTTCCTTATCCATTGCTCATCACGGATGAAATCGAAGTGATGGATTATCCAGGCGGGCTAATTTCCTCACTCGCAATTGCGATCGTCGCCTGCAACGGAACACAGTCACTGGAGCCATTAGAATCCTACAAACGACTCCAGGAACTTGCCGATCTCAAGAGTTCTGCTTCAGAACTTAAACACTGGCTAGAAACTGGAGATAGTGGTCGCGGTCCAGTTCCTGATCCAGAGCGCGCAGGAAGAAAAGAGGACTCTGCAGAGGTAAGACGCGAAGTTCTACTTAAGTACATTTCAGATAATGTCAGTAAGTATGAAGCACGTTTTGCAAAGCAGAGCCTTCCTTCAGATCGTGATGATGCCCAAGACAAAGATTTAACTTGGGAAATCAGAGAGCCACTGTTGGAGGCTCTCAAGAGTCTTCATAAAGACGTTGCAAAGATGGACTTTGATGCCGGTGAGGATGAAGATTAAATGTCATTCAAATGGGTTAACAACTCGGTAAGTATTGTCTTGCTTCCCAGTGAAGCACGGTATCCAAAGCTGCATGAACAGCTGAAAGAATGGATCGGTGATGGTCTTCTAGGTAATTTTATTTGGATGACGGCAGACGACATTACGAAAGAGGGTTTTGGCCCCCCAACTACGCGTGGAATAGTGTGGGGTCTTGATGAAGATCGTGAACTTGTTGGCATTGAGGTCAATCCGTTTGATGAATTGGCCAGAAACAAATTCAAAACAGTTCGACTAGTTGCAGTTCGAGTTCTCTCAAACACCTTCCAGCCTGATGAAGAAGAATATGAGAAATTCGATCTTCTCTCCGAGACGATCAGACTCTCTCTTCCGCTTGCCCTGAGCGAGGACCGGCCAGGAGACAAAACTAATCTGCGCCGCATTAACTTAGTTGTGTTTCCTACTGAGCTCAAA
The DNA here is from genome assembly GCA_009702965.1 of Actinomycetota bacterium. Lineage (GTDB taxonomy): Bacteria > Actinomycetota > Actinomycetes > Nanopelagicales > Nanopelagicaceae > Planktophila. Next base: position 27,185 of record WLHB01000008.1, read on the forward strand.
AGTAATGAATATTCAACTGTCTTTAAGGGGCAGTGGGATCATCACGTGATTGCTTCACCAGAGGATCGCAAGACTCCGCTGTCAGCAGACCGGTTTGTCAAAGAAGACGCTAGATATCCAAAGTTTATTGCCATGCACGTTGCTGCAACCGGTGGACTGTGGAATGGAATTGCAAGAAGCCCATTTGATGATCTTGCTAAACCGGAGAGTGGAGCGCACTCCTATCAACTCTCCCGTGTATTTGTAAACTCTGTACTCACTGATGGACTTTCACGACGAGTTGCTGCTTCTGTCCTATCTGATCTTGCTGATCCAAACATAGATCTCCATGCAAAGGGATTAGTCGCTGAGATTGACAACACTTACTTTATTGAAGATTTAGATATTGAACATGTTGTTGACGAGATGGTGGAAATCGTCTTCAACTCCGATAATAAAGTGCTTCGTTTTGCAGAACCAGATCCCGAGGAAGAACTTAAGCAGCAACGTTGGACTGAGTGGCAGAGTATTAGTGATTTCTTGAAATTCTGCGGCCAACGTTTTCTCGCAATGCCAAAATGGTGTTGGATCTGGATTCGGAGACGAATCGGCAAGAAGTTACAAGATTCATTGATCGGTCCAGATGGCGGCGTCATGATTGGTATAGATCAGTACGATGCCGAGGACATTCGTGATCGCCACCTATTCGGCCAATTGGAAACAATTGGAAACAATGTGCGTGAAGCAGAAAAAGCCTTGGTAATGCCATTCCGACGTACGAGCACAACGTCACGAGGGGCACTTTGGTCTGATTTACGACAACTGATTTATGGTTTCCTCGAGGGAGGGGATCTCTCTAAATTTGGAGTTAAAGATTCAAACGGGCGATATCCGATCTTCTCGAAAGTTTCAGATGTCATTCAGGATCCCAAGGAATGCTGGACTATAGGAACAGAGCTAGAAGGATTGAGTGAAATCAAAGTAGTCGGATGGTCAAATATTGATCAGGCACCCGAGTTAGTTGAGATTCATACTGCACATGTCTCTGAAAGACGTCGAGAGCTCGATGCGAGGCTGAACAAGCTGGTTGAGATCGATACCAAGATTAGAGAATTAACGGAGGGCACTCGATGAGCACCGACGAAGATTTCAAGAGCAGTAATCCAAATGGAGAAAACGTTGATCCTGAGAACTCTGATTCGAATGGACCTGTAGAAGAGCCTACGACTCCGGTCGTCACTCCACCAGAAGAGACTCCACCTACTCCACCAGAAGAGACTCCACCTACTCCACCAGAAGAGACTCCACCTACTCCACCAGAAGAGACTCCACCTACTCCACCAGAAGAGATTTCGCACTCTAAAGTGGAAGAGGAATTAAAGCGTGCTGCTGAAAATGCAGAGGCCTTACGTCTTGCTGAAGAAAAAGAGAGAGAAGAACGGTTGGAAGCGCTACAAAAAGAGCGTGAACTGATTCATGCAGAGGTGCAGGCTCTGACCGATGAAATAGATATCAAGGAAGAGAAAGCTTCACAGTTTGCTATCTGGGTAGAGCGCCATCGTAGAACATTCCTATGGAAGATGTTTGCTCGGATGCGGGGGGAGCGAGACGCGGTCATCGCTAAACGAGATTCATATGTATCTACTATGGAGAATTTGCAGTTACCTGAACCAGGTGAACTAGTTCGCCTTCGTAAGCGTTTTCATAAAACTATCTTGAGCGTTTTTGGCATCAGTTTCTTTTTGTGGTTGGCATATTTCTTAGTAACAACATTCTTGCCATTCGCCTGGGTTATCAGGTTAACTAGTTTTGGTTCTACAATATTCAGGTACGTGTTAGCCGCTTCGATTATCACAATATTTAGTGCCCTCATTCTTTATTATCGCGACTGGCGTCGCTTTGATTGGAGAGTGAAAACTTTGATCAAAACACTTGAAAATGTCGCAAAAGGTTTCGATAAAGTTCGTCAAGAAGAGGTGCGACTCTTCTCGCTTTATCCTCAGGTCGTTGACTGGCTTGAAATACTGGGTTATTCCCTCAATCGCCCATGGACCATGAATGACCGTTGGTTTAAGTCATATCTCTCTGACCTCAATCAAGATGAATTTCCATTTTCATTACGTATCGCTCAAGCCCAAGAGAGCGATGCCTCATCTATGAATAAGCTTCAAGGTCGGGCCATGAAGAGCTTTGCTATCCGTGGATGGAGAAGCAAGGTACTTAAAGATCAAGTGACAGCAATCGCACACACTGTTGGGTTACCGAGTGAGCGGATGAATATTGATGGCCTAGATGCTGACATTGCCTATTCACCAGGAGGACCACGGAGTGAGATGCGCAAAGGGTTGGAAAACCAAGATGCTCTTGAGCTTGTAGCTCGCCGACAACTTGTACCCCTTACATTCAAAGTTCAAAGTGAAGGCATAACTAAATCACGTCCGCCTGTTAAGGAAAATCGGACCAATGTCTTGGACCCAATTCAGGCAGATCAAGCAGGTCTGGAAGAAGAAGAGCGAGTAGATTGGGATGACTTCTTGCGGGAACCGATCGGGCCTTTCGATGGTTTAGTGACGCCATTTAGCATTGCTTCACTCACTCAAGGGCAAGTTGGCTACGGTTATCACGAGAAAATGAAATCTCACTTTGTCGTTCCAGAAAGACTCGAGGGGGATTCCAAAAAGAATCCAGATGCTCGCGTTGAGACATATCCTGAGACCGCAAATCTTCCAATGGATATAGTCATTCGGATGGATCTTTCAGACCCAATGCCTCCAAAAGCGATCAAGATCAATTCAAAGGCAGGGTTGGCAGAAACTTCACCGCCTGAAGATGAAACTCGCCCAGGTGCACGTCCAGTAGATGACGAAGAGGAAGACTAAACAAATCCAAACTTTGGTTTATTAGGATCATCTTTTGGTTTGTTTGGAATCTTTGGGACATCTGCGACTGCAAAAGCATCAAGTTCGTGAGGATCAATGATGCCGTCTGCCATTGCGCGCGTTGTCAGGTTGAGAAACATTTTTTCAAAGAGGTTGCGTGCAAAGCGTCCGTTGCCGTCTTCACCTGAAGGCCTGTAGTCATTTATGTAGTCTCGAAGTGCCTGTTCAACTTCTTCGGTGACCTGAACCGGTGTACCCGCACTTATCAGTTTAAAAATCTTAATTAAATCTTCGGTGCCATAATCTTCAAATTCAATAAAAGTTTGGAATCGTGACTTAAGACCTTGGTTTGATTTGATAAATTGATCCATATCTTCCCTATAACCTGCAACAACTATGGCCAGACTATCTCGCTTATCTTCCATGGCCTTTACCAGCGTTGATATGGCCTCATCGCCGAATCCATGACTGGACCCAGTGTCACTGGCTAGGGAGTAAGCCTCATCGATGAAAAGAACGCCACCGTCTGCTGAATTGATTGCATCCTGAGTTCTTATTGCCGTTTGGCCAACGTACCCAGCGACCAAATGCGAGCGATCAACTTCAATGAGCTGACCACCACTGAGTAGTCCAATTGCCTTGTATAAACGTCCGATCAAACGTGCGACCGTTGTCTTTCCTGTTCCGGGGCTGCCGGTAAAGACTAGGTGTAGACCAACAGGAACCGCAGCGCGATTTTGCTGAGCAAGGACGGTATTGGCACGATGCAAGGAAATGAGTGAACTGACTTGTTGCTTCGCTTTTTCTAGACCAACAAGTTGATTCAATTCAGCAAGAACATCGTCAAGAGACTCCGACTTTCCACCTTGGGGCTTGTTCTGCTTAACAGCAGGCTTTTTTGGCTGTACAGGTTTACGTGGCGTGTCATTTCTTGGACGATCTTTTGTATCTGGCGGTAGCTCTGGATCCTCGTCATCAGGTTCTTGAGGGTTGAAGATAAAGTCAATGACGGCATCTCTGACTTCGATCGGATCTCCCGCCTCTAACTCATTGAGGATCTCCATTGCAGCCTGGCTAATACTTATTGATGCATTTCGGACTACGGGAATTTTGTCTAATTCTTTGTCAATGGATTTGATAGTGAGATCGGTGCCTTGCGTTCCAATCTTGCTCAGCATCGCACGAAGAATATGTAACTCAGTAATTTGCGCATGCGAATGACGCTTGCACACCTCAACGGCAATTTCTTCGATAGCTACGCGGAGTTTCATATAGGTTCTTATACTAGCCCCGACTCAAGAATCAGTACAGATTGCCTCCGGATTCAACGAGGAAGGTTACTTATTCTGCGAACCAGCAGCAAAGATCATACTTCCCATACCCATTGCAATCCAATGAGAATAGTTATAGATCGCATCGGGAAGATAAATGCCAAACCAGTCGTAATAAACGTCTGTCCCTGAACCGCTCATAATCCAATCAAGACAGCCCCACATGAATAACAAAGTTCCGAACCCTTGCATCACTTCCCCCATTCGATATCGGGAAAGAGTATTCCTACTTGAGTTTATGAGACAGGTTCTACGAAGGAAAACTGCACGCCTGACTGGTCATGAAATCAAGGACTAAAACTCACCCCACACATATGTCGTTCTATACGTCGTCGTTGTTTTGTAGTGCTTAGAAATATCGTGCACAACATCGGAGATGTATACCGGGTAGTGGTCGGCCAACTTAGGCAGCGTTGAATTCAAAGCGGTATTCAACTTCTTCTCCGCAGTTCTTCTATCCTCATTGAGGAATCTAAAGAGCGTAAATTCATCCCCATTGGTCGTTTCCACCGTCATGTAAAGATAGAACTGTTCAAATTGTGTGACGCCATCAGTTGATCGTCCGTTGTACGCCTCACCAAAAGTTAGACCCTTGATGTTTTGCTTCGGGATCCATCGGGGGAGGGCATTAGGGATTAAATCCAATTCCAGAATTCCATCTTCGCAGAGATGCCAATGCATATCTCCAACAGTCTGCATCTCGCTACTTAGATTTCGGAAAGAATGGAGCAATGGTTTGTTCAAGACAAAAGGAAGATAGTGCTCGACCATTCGAGTCACACTCGCCATTCCAAGATTGCCTTTGAGCCATACATTGTTCTCGTGGTCATACATATCCATAGTTCGGCCAGCGCCGATAGTGTCCTCACTTAAGGCAACTGCAACTATCCGACCTTCAGAACCACCTTTTGTATTCATACGCTTTCTATAGCTCTGAAATTTGCGCTCTGCTACCTCTTCTAATTTTGGAAAGAAGACATTTGGAAAATGTTCTTCCTTATACTCACGGTGCCATTCGTAGATATTGGTGGTTGATCCAGCATCGAAATACAAGTGAATGTCGAACCCTGAAGCCTCTTGCACCATTTTTTCTAAGATCGCTTTATAGAGATCTTGGCTGATTACGGTATCCGTATCAACGATGAAGTCCAGGATTGTGTCTAAAAAGCTCACCGAGATAGATCCCTTAAGCTGCATGATGTCAGCGTCAAATTTCTCGCCGAAGATAATGTTCAGGAACTCACGTTCCTTCTCAACAACGGCCGTCAGCTCAGCCATCTCCTTTGCTACAGCTTCAGGGCGTGAGTTTGCAAGGTCGATTGTCGCTACATGTGATCTTCCGAGGTACTTTGTAATGAGACTTCTAACAATTATGGATGATTCCACTTCTCCGCATAGAGGAAAGCTTGCGAGCGTTTTGACAATCTCAGTCACTTTTCGGCGCTCATTCATATCCGAAATACCTTGCTTAGCTTCAGATATCTTCGCTTTCGCGCCATCAAAAAATCCCATGACCGCCCCTATCTGTTCTAGCTACTACTAAAAGAAGTCTCCGAGTGAATCCATGAAACCACCTTCTGAATCTCCTGAATCGCCACCGGAAGCTTCATCTAGATTCTCATTGAGTTCAGCTATCTGAGCGCGGATAGCAGTTGTGCCTACGAATACACCGAGGGCGGTTGCAGCTGCCTGAGAACTCGCAAGACCATTAATGTTTGGTTGCGCTTTAGGATTGGACTCCACTCGAGCCACTTGATGCTTCCACTCAGGTTGCATGGCGCGCCACTCTTGATAAGCGATTTCTTCCAGCTCTAGCTTAAGGCGATTCTTAAATTTTTTTACATTCTCTGGGCCAATGGATTTTTCATATTTAACTCGCTCGTCCTCTGCAATTTCAGCGGCAGTTTTGGTTGGGGTATAGAGCTTGATTCGATTCGCCTCGTCGATTTCAGAGGGTGTCCTTGATGAGAAACCTGGATCGTTAATTGTTCCGACGGTGTAAAACTTTGAATCGCACTTAGGGCAGTGACCAAAGTGCTTGGCATCTTGATCGGTGTATTCACTCTTGCAATCTAGGCAGGTTTTGAGATTCATATCAGCACCTACTCACAGAACCATCGAATTAATTGACTGTGGATACTCTTTCGAAATCATGCTCGGATGGTATAAAGAGAGAGCGCCAGATACAAGACTCAAACACCTGTCTTATTCATCTTCACGCATTCCTTCCCACCCACAAATCCGACATTTCACTTCGGGGTCAACACCCTGACCATTCATGCAACATCCACCAACTGCATACTTTTCAAAATCAAAAGTTTCAGGATCTGGCATCCCATACACAATCGTGCGCAGCGTTCCAACCGCTGAACACCCGGGGCATACTAATACGCTCAATCGCTTCCGTCGCTTTGTGACCATAGGTTTAAAGTAACCAACTGCACTGACAATCCCGTTCCTATCGACTCACACTGAGTTTCACGAATTTCGAAAGCGTAAATTCCGAGGATCTGACTAGTCAGGGGCCACGTTCACCTCACTATTTAAGATTTCCGAGAGCAGCCCTTGCTCGTTGAAACGGGTCGTAGATAGAATTTTCGTCTGGTCGGAATCTTTCCGCCAATTCGAATGCAGTATTGGGGTACAAAGTGGGAAACGAACTCGATGAGATCACTGGTCCAGTTAATCCAGATGGCCGCGACACGAATGTAATTGATAAGCAACTCAAGGTATCAATTGGTGCTGGAACCAAATTCTTCGAGCTTGCACTGTGGGTCGGCGGAATTCTTATCTTCGGACTCATTGGAATCGCTGCAACAGGCGATCCAGCGATGGCCGCACTCTTTGCGATTGCTGGAGTTATCCCAGGATTGATTTTCCAATTCTTGAAGCAGAACGCACTCGCATATTTCCGCAAGTTACAACAGAAGATTCAGGCAGATGCTTCACAGATTGATAACTTCCTTGAACAGAGAGTCATTATTCTGCAGAACCTCACGCGCCTCCTCGATAAGTCCATCGACTTAGATAAGGACGTTATGAAGACTGTCGCTGCTTACCGTAGCGGTGTTAATCCAAATGCTGATCAAGTTCGTAACGAAGCTTCAGCTCTCATGGATGGAATTCAGGCACGAATCAACCTTGCCTTCGAGGCGTACCCAGAACTTAGAGCGCAGGAAAACATCAATGATGCGATGCGCCAGAATTCAACGCTCCAGAAGGAAATTACAGCCGCACGCGTGCTCTATAACGACACTGTAAGTATGTGGAATCAGGATATCTTCTCATGGCCAACAAAGATCATCGTTGCGGCCAAGGAAGGATACACAACACGTATTCCTTACACAGCGTCAGCTGAAACTAAAGCACAGGCTCGCGGAACATTCTTCTAATGCCAGAGTTTGATGAGCCGATCGAAGATTACGCATCCTTTTTTAAGGATGAACATGCGCGCAATGTAACTGAGTATTTCGAAGACTTAGTTCGATCTTCGGGCGTTGATGAACAGCTCAACATCGAGACGATGACCGAGCTTCGCTCATTGCAGCAGAATGTTTCGGCAAGTTCTAAATCACGCGGTTGGTGGAAGGCAGGCCGAATCACAGCAATCATCGCTGCGGTGGGACTCGTTGCCCTAGCGATCACAATGCAATCCTTTTACTATCTCGCGATCATCCCGGCTATAGCCTTCATTGTTCTAGTTTTCATCAAGATTAACCCCGAGATCTCTAGCCTCAACGAGAAAGTTGCCGAATTAGAGAAGTTTAGGGATGCAAAATCTAATGAAGCGTGGGTCCAAATGGAGCCGCTTAACGATCTCTACCGTTGGGATACTGCTGCAAAACTCTTCATGAAGACTTTCCCGCTCATGACTTTAGACGGATTCTTTTCTTCAGATCGACTCATTGATCTGACCAATAACTATGACCTTTCACCAAGCTTTAATGACGGGCGCTCAGTTTTTGTCACTCAAAGTGGCGCTTTCAAGGACAACCCTTTTGTAATCGCTCGATATAAAGAACATTGGATGGGTAGCAAGACCTATGTGGGTTCGATCGTCATTCAGTGGGTTGAGTCTGTGCGTGATGCAAACGGCAACTGGGTGAATATCACGAAAACTCAAACTCTGACGGCATCTGTTGTTAAGCCTTTCCCGGAGTACAACGTTCGTTCGACAATTATCTACGGACATGAGATTGCTCCAAACCTTTCTTTCAGTAGAAATCCATCAAACCTTTCTGGTCTGGAAGATGGTTTTTTCAATAACCGACGTAAAGAAAGTGCGATCAAGAAGGTAGAGAAGAAAGCGCGCAAAGACATTAAAACTGGCTCGGGTGAGCTCACTGTGATGTCTAACAAAGAGTTTGAAGCGCTCTTCAATGCAACAGATCGCGATCACGAAGTTGAGTTCCGTCTGCTCTTCACTCCGCTTGCTCAGCAAGAGATGGTCAAATTACTCAACGACAAGAGCGTTGGATTTGGAGATAACTTTTCCTTTGACAAGCAGGGAATGGTCAACTTCGTTGAACCTGGCCATCTTGCCAATATAGAGTTCGATGGAAATCCTCATCGATTCAAGTCGCAAGAATTGGCAGCAGCACGTGCCTTCTTTAACGATTTTCACAATCAATACTTCAAGGCTTTGTATTTTGGTTTCGCGCCTCTCTGGACGATACCGATGTACCGCGAAAAGCGCACTATGTCTCTTCGCAGTGAAAAGTCTCACGATTCTTCCTTCTGGGAGCACGAAGCCATGGCCAATGCAATCGGCCAGGATAACTTCCGCCATCCAGAGTCAGTGACTGAGAATATTCTCAAGACACGAGCAAGCGGTAACGGTACGACAAAAAATGTCACAGTCACGGCCCATGGTTATGAAGGTATTCCTCGCACTGACATCATTCCAATGCTCGGGGGAGATGGAAATATGCACCCTGTTCCAGTGCATTGGGTTCAGTACATCTCTGTTTCTCAGGACACAACCATGGTTGTTGGCGCAGTCACTAACAATGTTCATGGCGACGATAGTGATGATGAGGGGCTCGATAAGGGCTGGAAGGGTGCGATGAATCAATACGGCATCTCACCTGAGAACGTTGTAGTTAATGGCGCATTAGCAGCCGCTCTACTTCGTTAACCGAGGCCTCACCCAGAGATTTCAATCTGTCTTATGTATCCTTATGCTCCTAATAAGGAGAATCGATGAAGCCACAAACAACGCTCGGTCGCAAGCTACAAACCTTTAACCGAATCGCAGGTGTCACTCACCTGATCCAAGGCATAACACTCGCCTTCATCCTCAACGCCGAGACCACAATTCCGGTCATTACCCGCTTCTTCGATGAGACAGAAGATGGCGTAATGCCGGTCAGCCAAACACTCTTTGAATTCCCGATCGCACTGATCGCACCAATCTTCTTACTTCTTTCGGCCTTCGCCCACCTCTTTATCTCTTCGCCCATGTACGTGCGCCGCTACGAAGCAAATATCTCAAAAGGCATCAATCCTGCACGTTGGTGGGAGTACGCAATCAGCTCTTCCCTCATGCTCGTTGTTCTCTTGATGCTCGGCGGCCTTATCGAACTATCAAGTATCGTCTTTATCTTCACACTTAACTTCATCATGAATCTCATGGGGTTAATGATGGAGAAATACAATCAACTTACCGATAAGACATCATGGCTTCCATTTAACATCGGTGTCCTCGCCGGCATCGTCCCTTGGATTATGGGCGCTCTCTACTTCGTAGTCTCAACTAACAACATCGCCGATTCCATTCCCGTATACGCACAATTTGGTTTCCTTCTCACCTTCTTATTCTTTAACAGCTTTGCCATCAATATGTGGCTGCAATATAAGAAGGTAGGAAAGTGGAAGGACTATGCATATGGCGAGAAGTCATACATCGTCTTAAGTCTTGTATCTAAGTCAGCACTCGGCTGGATTATTGTGCTGGGTACGTTAGGGATTTAACGCACACATCTGCACTCAGGGCTTGCCCGCTGGAGCTATTGGACGAAAGAAGAAAACCCGCAGATTACTCTGCGGGTTTTCCTATAACTGCACTGCTGTGACGTTAGTGCAAATCTATCACCAAATCTCATCCACACCTAGATATTCAAATTCAAGAGTGGTAATTAGAGCGAGTAATTTTCGCACCGCGTGCCTCTGTAGCTCAACGGATAGAGCACTGCTGTGACGCAGCCAGAGGTTGCGGGTTCGAATCCCGTCAGGGGTACGCACACTCAGATGCCCCAGGGTTCGTCGCCTGGGGCTTCTTTGTTTATGTGAAGTGTGGGTATCCTGCAGGAACCACCATCAGAGTTATCAGAGGTAGCGCTGGAATGGATTTTCGTGTTGGGCACGTTGGGGATTTAACTAGCTGAATGTGACTTTTCTACATGCACTGCGAACAAGTTAACCACCTGATACAGAAGTGATGAAAATAGCAAGGCAGCAAATCCAGTTGCGATCATTGTTGGACTCGTTACGTACACTGCCAATGAATCATATTCGCAATCCTCAATACATTCACCGCGAATTCCGAGAATGATGAAAATTACACTTCCGAGGACTGAAAGCAAGTAAATAACCAAATTTGTAGTCTTTAGTTGAGCAACTTCACGCATTGTTCATCCTTTCAATAGGTTTATGCAGATTAATCCGCAACAGCGAGCAGTTCTTGTGCAATCACTGATGACATAAATTTACGGTTCGAGCTTTAGGGTTCGCTGGAATCCCCTTAGTCATGACTGATCAAATCGAGTGAATAGGGATAGCAAAAGATAGTAGAACTAATCTTAGATTCAGAATCACTAGCAACTAGAGCTAAGTAAGTTAAAATGACAACAAACGTAGGGGAGAGAAAATGAAAATTAGTGCAGGGGCTACAGATTCCCAATTCATACTTCATGGAGCGCTGGCGGAAGCTCAGCAAGTCGTCGCAAACGCCCTCACAAAGTTAGGCGGCATCAAAAGTTCTTCCCCTGGAAAGATTAAGGGCTGGGGAAAATACGGCCTCAATAAAGTCTCAGTTGAAATTTCGTTTCTCGACCAAGGCAGTGAAACTTTGATGACAATTAACGCCAAGAATGGAAGTGTTTATTCTGGGCCAAATAAGTCATTCATTACGCGCTTAGTCGATGCAGTTGCCAACTCTAACAACGCTTCATTTGTTCCCGATAAGCAGGGAATCGGTACTGGGCCACTAATAGCTAGTATTGGTGGATTGATAATCGTCCTGCTTATCGTTGTGCCGTTTGTCGTCAACATTCTGCTCTAGTCAGCAGCGTGTTAATCACAACCTAACATCTGGGATCCATACCTCGATTGTGACTAGTCACTAGTTCCCAAAGTGATAATCCTGCTGCAGTATGTTCTTGAACATTGACACGTGTAATGGAACGATCTCCTCATGAGTAATCAAAGGTTTAGTAAAAAGGCTAGTTTCCTAGTAGCCGCGTTGCTATCAGTGTCGGTCCTGACTTCATGTTCGAGTGAAAGCGCCGATGATGTCCAAGAGTCAGCAGTTTCAGTAAACCCACTTGCGGAAATGACCTTTGCTACAAGTTCAAGCGATGCCTACAAGCGATCCTGTTACTGGGGCAGCCAAGGTGACAATATCTTTATGCTTCAACGAATGACAGAGGGCAATGAGTTAGCGGTTCAGGAGGGCAAACTTCCTTTAGCTGGACTAGAACAAGCGATGGAAATAGTTCTGCAAGAAGGAGAGCCGCAGGCCCCGGAGGAGTACGCAATGATTAAAGATTTCTGCAGTAATTTAGGGTTTCAGTTTTAACAACTAGTCGGGGATATGGGTGGACGCAATGAATAAGAGAAAAACACTCTCAATCCTATTGACCGCATTTTTAGCCGTCTCATTACTCACACCTACCGCCGCTAGTGCTGCATACACAGTTGCTCCGAAGGTGGGTCAGTGCTTCCAGTACACGAAGGCTCAAGTATCAGCTAAGTACGCTCCAAAGAATCCCATTAACTGTTCATCGAGTCACAATATGGAGACCTTTGCCGTAAAGACTTGGCCGGTCAATACCAATCCAGTCGATATGGATCGGCAGACGACGCTAGATCTTGTTTCTGAGCTTTGCGATTTCTGGGGAACATTCCCAAATGCATACGACAGCAGAATGAAAACTTCAGAGTTCAACTATTGGGCTTGGTACACACCTAGCCGTGCAGGATGGGCTAAGGGGCAAAGATGGCTCCGTTGCGATGCGATGATCGGCAAATTCGCATCAACCGAACAATGGCCACCAGCAACATACGTATCCTGGAAAGGCTTGAAGCTCTACACCGGTTCGAATGTGTAAGGCAATCGATAACCTCACTCATTCCATCTATCCCCGCCGCATGAGTACCTGCCACAAATCCTCAACACCGTAGTAGGCCGCAAACGCAGCACGCGAGTGTTTCTTAGAAGCCTTGAACTTCTTCTCCCACTCAATCACCGTAATTACTTTGCGATCAGCCCACGCCGGCACAGATTCAAAGAGCGCACGCGTCTGCAAATGACCCCAATCAGAGAGCGCCATGCTCTTCTGTGAAAAGGCAATCAACGCAGTTGCCCCAGCCTCAAACTCAGGCCGCGTTGCCGATAACGGAATCCCAATTCCATTCATGATCGAATGTCGCCCAAGTGGCAGACTCACACCCAACCACTGCGACATCCCTGAGTTCACTGTCCGACATGACTTACACGCATTCCACGAATACCGCCCAAACCCACCTGCAACAGCACGTGCACAGATGTAACAAAGAACGAGTCCACTCGGACAATCAAGCATTCCGAGATTGACCGGAATTTGTTCTTCACATCTACAGCGTTGACTCGATTGCTTAGATAGATCACTTAACGCAAAACAGTTTGTACATAATGAAAGAGACATGACACATACCCTGACTGGGCCCATGAAAAAGACCCGCTACTTCCGACGGTGTCTTTCATCGCCGGCAGGTATTCCTTGAGGGCCACCGAACGCGGGTCGTACATTGCGCGGAGGGCACTAAGCATGCTCAAGGGCTTATCGCTTAGTTCTTTACCTATGAAAAGAATAGCAGAGGGGAGTGATCTCTTTGATTTAATAACCAATCGGTCCGGCAGTTAAATAGCCAGATCAATACTCGAGATCAAAATTTTCAAACTCCCACGTATCTAATACGATGTCCCCATCCACTAGATACTCAATTTTATAGGGACCATTCCCCAAAGGAATATCTCTAAATGAAGCCGAGAGCTCACACATGCCTGTTGAATATCGATCGGTTGATTCCTTAACATCAAGGTTGTCCTCTGTTGAGACGAGCTCTCCATTTGCGTCATACAACCTTGCTTCATAGTTTTGGAATTCAAAATTTGGAACAGTAAAACAGTAGAAAGAGCCTTCTCTAGTTTTGAGCCCGTACTCGGGTCCTGAACTGCAGGCGGTATTGGTAGCCAGGATCGAGAGGGCAACCACGAGCCAGGTAAATTTCTTCATCTGGAAAGTTTAGAGTTCCTAGGCTCAAAAGCGGGGGAACGTGGCCGTCCCAGCCGAACACCTGTTCGAATTCTGTGCTACTCTGCGCTTCCCCCAAAATCCCCACATGAGCGTGACTGGCAGAGATGTCAGTGACTATCTGTAACTTTCCACCCGTCCGAAGCAACACTCCTACAAGAAGGGAAACGGTGAGCGCCGAAAAAAACCCGAACGACACCCGAGAGCAGGAACTCTGGGAGCGCATCAGTACATCCGAAGGTGCAGAGCGAGCTGAAGTCCTTGATGAACTCAGCCACATTGCATACAACCGCAGTAGCTATACCCAATGCTTAAATTTGATAGAGAGTTCACTCGATATCTACTACAAGTTAGGCGGAGCTGAGAATTATCTTCCAGAGATGACTCACCTCTACGAAGGTAAAGCCCACTGCTTAGAAAATCTCAAACGAATGCAAGACGTCGCAGAAACTTTTGAGATCATCGTTCAACTCAAAGCGCTAGCTCAAGATGACGAAGGTCAGATTGAAGCCACACGATCAGCAGCCCGTGCCTGGTATGACGTGAAAGAGTGGCAGAAATCCCTTGACGGCCACACCGCGGCAATAGCCATGATTGATCCCGATGCAACACCATTCTCACGCGGAATAGATCTCATCAACGTAGGAATGGCACAAGCGAAACTTGAATTATTTGATGAAGCAATCGCAAATTATTTAAGCGCTCGCTCCCACTTCAAAGAAGCTAAGAATCCCGAATACGTCAAGTGGTGCGATAACTATCTCGCACTTGCTTACATCGAAGTAAAGAATGGGCAAGAAGCCAAGTTCCATTCTCTTCACTACTTGAACTATACAAAAGTCGCAATGGATCCGATCATGGAAGGGTACGCACGGTTCCGGCTCGGGCTATCGCATCTGCTCTGCCAAGAGTATGCAGAAGCCGAAGAGCATCTCGCTCGATCTTTAGAACTGCTCACATTTGAGTCAGATAAAGATTGGGAAGACATTGTGGCAATTAACAAGGGACTCGCCCAGGTCCTGACCGCTCTCGGCCGAGAGAACGAAGCCAGCGAGCGCCTTGAGCGGATTTCAACGATAGAGGAGACGATTTCCGTGTAAACGGTTCGAATCTGTAATTTGGACGATTTTCGGGTTAAATTTGTCTTCAATTACTTGTTAAGCGAGTTGCGAGAGGGTGGTTAAGTTGAGGAATACCTTGAAACGCCTAGTTTGTGTAAACCTCACCCCACCCTGCAACTTGAACTTACCGTTGATGCCACACGCATGGGATCTTCCATTTTTTGCAAAACTAAATGAGCACTCATATGGATGAACAATTTTCAGAGCATCTTAGAAACATCTATCTTGAGCTTAGAGATTTTGAGCCGTCCCGACAGATGTACACAGCCGAGGATATTTACAACGAGGATGAGATAGTTTCATTTAGTCAATTTGTGCGAACTT
The DNA here is from genome assembly GCA_009702965.1 of Actinomycetota bacterium. Lineage (GTDB taxonomy): Bacteria > Actinomycetota > Actinomycetes > Nanopelagicales > Nanopelagicaceae > Planktophila. The sequence continues at coordinate 42,334 of WLHB01000008.1, forward strand.
TCTATGCTGCAACTGAAATCTCTACCAATCATTCGCTGATAAATAATGAAGTTTTCTTTGATGACTTCTACGATCAAGATTTTTTCTACGAGCAACATGAAGCAAATCTTCTACCGTACGGGCCAGCTTTTTTGGCGTTGCTCGGAGATGATGTTTACGTTGAGAGATTTAAACTTCATCTTCACGAAAATGCCGGAGTTCGATTGATTGTGGCAAATTTAACAAAGCGTGAGGATTGGCTTGACTTACTCTCTTATGACCGCTGCTGCATGGTAAGAGCAGAAGTTGCAGACAATCTAAATGTGAGCGAGAGAGCACTGGGTATGTTGGTCCAGGATCCTTTCTCACATGTGCGAGATATTGCAGAACAAAGGCTGATGCGGACCCAACCGGTTCAGACAGACTTTATTAAAAACTTTGATATTAGTGATTGTGTCTGTAGTCCGCAGGCAAAAGAAATTTTGATTGGAGATTTTTTCCTGAGCAATGGCCTTGATATACCTGTCGTTACTCAGGCTTTTGAAGAGGAAGCATCTGAGTTTCGTCCATGGCATTGGGCAACACAGCCTTTTCCGACGCCGTGGCAGGATTATTCCCTGGTTGAGTCGGTTGAATATCTAAAAGGTCCGATACCTGATCAATATTCACTTAATCACGCCGGCCACGGGATTAATTCATACTCACTCAATTTTAGATATGCTCTTGGAGATATTGCAGTCTTTGCCCAAAGTGCTTGGGGTGGGGCTTATCAAAGTGCCAGTGCTCAAGCGGATGCGTGGGACGAGCTTCAAAGCCGATTGTCGAGTCTCATGATCAGAATGCCCGTAGATGGTCTGGATTCAAGCTATGTTCGAAAGTATTTGATTGTCTACTCTAATTTTAGAATTGGAGACAAGGTTGAGTTTTGGGAACAGAGTAATGGGACCTGGACTCAACTTGAAAAACTAAATACTTTTGACCTAATTGTTGAGTATCTAAATATGTCCTACGGACTGGAAAAAGATAGACATTACTACCATGGCTTACTAGATGAAAGTGATGAGGATTGAGTAATTGAATCACTACATCAACCTCGTATGAGAGGCTTCCAACTATGAGCTGGCAAGACGACGTAACGGCCCAAGAGTGGGATGAATGGCAGAACCTTGCTCGCCGCCTCTCTAAGTCAAAGAAGCAGGTAACAAGTCTTGGCCCGGAAGATTACGCATCACAGGCGATCGAGAAGTTGTTGCAGCAAGAGGTTCGCCCTAACAACATCGAAGGCTGGCTCGCCCTGACCATTAAGCGCCAGTACATCGATCGATTTAAAAAGATCGAAGCTCGCGGAGGTGGCTCCAATCGAAATCTCACCGACGAACAGTGGGAGATGGAGATGATCAGCCACGCTGTGCGCTCGCCTAGTCTTCTAGTTGGACGCAGAGAACAAGTCGAAGAAGTTCTTAACGTGCTCAACCAGAAAGAGAAAGAGATCCTCATCCTCTCTGTTGCAGGCTATGACAACCATGAGATCGCCATGCACCTTGGATACAAGACAAATAAAATCGTCGCTACACGCCTTGCCCAGATCGTTAAGAAGGTAAATGAAACGTTAGAAAGCACCTTCACTCAATACTCTCGGTAGCTTGTCAGTCACGCATGGTATAATTACTTCATCACAGAAACTAAGGGGGTAAAAATGTTACAGACTCGCATTTCCCCACGCTCAACTAGCCTGATAACCGGCTAACCCGCTACACGCAAGGCCGCCAAACCAGGCCTTACCTCCAGATTCACCGCCAATCATCAGCGTTTGGATTCCCAAACGCGTTTTACCCCTCCGTTCGTGTACACGAACGCTCACAAAACTCATCCATTGACTTTTGCCCACTTTTTTCGTTTACCACTATGAGGGAGAAAAACTCCCTCGAAGAACTGGAGATCCACATGAATGTAAAAGCCCTACTTGATGTCGACATGGTTGCCCTCGAGGCAACGGACAACCTCACGCTGATGCTCGACCTCACCGCACCCGCCAACCCCAAGCACGCTAGCCGCCCGGGCCAAGCAGTACAGGTTGTCCTTGATCGCTCAGGATCAATGCAAGGTGAGCCACTAGAAGCCGCCAAAGGCTCACTTCTCAAGCTCATTGATCGCCTTGCCCCGCAAGATTCATTCGGTCTTGTCGCATTCGATGACACCGCACTCGTCATCGTCCCCACACTGACCATGGCAGATC
>WLHB01000009.1 GCA_009702965.1 Actinomycetota bacterium
TGAACTGCTGATGCACCATCAATTTTGGCGGCTTCATCCAACTCTTTAGGAATTGAATCTACAAAGCCTTTGAGAAGCCAAATGTTTACACCCATTGCTCCGCCAAGGTAGATAAGCAATAGACCTGCTTGAGTTCCAAGGCCGATGCTCGGTGCGAAGGTATAAACGCGCTCCATGATGACATAGACAGCAGAGATGGCCAGAATCGCTGGAAACATCTGAACGAGCAGAAGCATCTGAATTCCTATTTTTCGCCCTCTGAAATACAGGCGACTAAATGCAAAGGCTGATGCTGATCCAATAGAAACAGAGAGAACCGCTGTTGCGCCAGCGATGATAAGTGAATTCTTCATCCAGGTGAGATACGGAATTGCAGGATCAGTGAAGAGCATCTTGTAATTCTCGAAAGAAATCTCACGCGGTATGAAAGAGTCAAGGCGGAGACTGCCAGTTGAGTTAAATGAAGAGATAACAACTAAGTAGAGCGGGAAAAGTGAAAAGAGGCAGACTGAAATACTGAGGGCGTGGCGCCAAAGATTGTTACGTAGCCAATATGTCACTGGAAGCTCTCCAATACCTTTGATTTGCGTAAGCCATACAATGAAATCGAAGCGATCAGTAAGAAGATTACGAGTGAGATAGCACTTGCAAGTCCTAGATCTTGAACTGAAGAACCAAATGCAATCTTGTAGGTAAAGCTGATCAGGATATCGGTAGCACCAGCAAGCTCACCATCAAGTTCAGCACGTGGGCCGCCGCCAGTCAGCAAGTAGATTAAGTTGAAGTTATTGAAGTTAAAAGCAAAAGATGCAATCAAGAGTGGTGAAAGTATCTGTAATAGAAGTGGCAATGTGATTCTTCTAAAGATCTGTCGTGGATTAGCACCATCGATTGCTGCTGCTTCCAATAGCTCACTTGGTATCGCCTGCAGGGCTCCGCTAGAAACAAGATAGAAATATGGGAACCCAAGCCAGAGATTGACCAGAATAATTGCAAACTTTGCAAAGAGAGCGCTCTGGAACCAGGCAATATCGGTGCCTAAAAGATTGTTGATCGCGCCGAACTCAGTATTAAACATACCGCCCCAAATGAGGATCGACATGATGCTCGGCATGGCGTACGGAAGAATCAGAATCGAACGATAAACGCGACGTCCACGGATTGGTTTATTCAGAGCTAGCGCGAGCAGTAACCCCAGGGCAAAAGTAGTAATAACTGAGAGGCTCGCAAAAATTACTGTCCAAGTAAATACGCTGATGAGGGGCCCACGTAAACGCTCTTCTGTAAAGAGTTTGGTGTAATTCTCAAACCAGACCGGTGCGCGCCAACCTGGCTCTAGATAGAGATCGGGATTATCTGCAATCGCGTAGTTACCGCGTCCATTATCTACATACACTTCACCTGAAACAATGTTATTAAATTGATCTTTATCGACGTCATAAGCGAGAACCTGACGCGAGACAATACCGACTTCAAAACCTTCAAGGGCTATAAAGAATTCATCCTGGTATTTAAATCGCTTGCCTGAATAAGTCTCATCAGCAGTGGCGAATTCGTCATCAGCGAGAGCCTCAAAGTCTGGAGCAGACTCGGCGACTCCGAACTCGTTAATGGTGAGATCTGCCGGATTGAGTGGAACCCGATTCGTTTCAGTTGAAATGAAGTAAGCGCCATTAATGGAATCCGAAACAAGGATCGCTTCACCCATCTGGTAGCGACCGATCTTGATATCAAAAGATGTGCCATCGGCATCGGATTCAAAACCACGATTTTGAATCTGCTCAATCGCCTCATCTTTAGAGATGATATTGCCGGTTTTGTAGTTATATCCTGACATTGTCACCGTAAAGATAATCGGTGAGAGTACAAATGCTACGAGAAGTAAAATGCCCGGTAAGAAGAATTTAAGTGGGATTGAAACTTTTGTTAAATATGTAATAGCCAGCAAAAGCACTGTTATCGCAAGAAAGGCTGCGATCAGGAATTCACCTTGTGCGAATGCACTCTGGGTGAGGGTGACTAGTACTGACCCGATAAGTAATAGGACTACAAGCTTGAAGGCAAAGGAGACTTTGCCTCTAAAGAATGAAGTCATAGCTACATATTACCTTTCGAATATTGTAAAAACTAATGCGGGCGAATTTCTTCGCCCGCATTAGTTTTTGACTTACTGAATCTCTTTAGAGATCAGACTTTCCTGCTGTTGTATTTGCACGCCAGATTGCAGCGAGCTTGTTTCCTTCAGTTACTGGATCTTTTCCATCTACGAGAACAGCTGTCCAATATGCTGGTGCTGAATCCCAGTAGTTAGCGCCTCCTGCATTGTTATTGAGGAATGCGCCGATCTGTGGAAGGCTTGAAAGTGATGCAGCAGCACCAAATCCACGCTGTGCAGCAGATACGGTTGCATCAAGTGCTGCACCCTTTTCTGCTGGTGGACGGCCTTCGATCTTCTGGTAGCGAACTTGACCATCAGTTGATCCAAAGAAGTTTGTAAGAAGTGACTTAGCGCCAGCCTCTACTCCGTGCTTTGCAGCAAATGTGGTGAGAAGTGCGCCAGAAACTGAACCGAACATCTTTCCTGGCTTGTTAGCGACAACGCCTGGAACTGGCATGAGGTTCATCGTGAAGCCCTTGGCTACATAATCTTTCCACTCCCAGTTACCGATGATTGCGTATGGAACCTTTCCATCGATGAAGTTGTCCTTGCAACCGGCATCTGATGCTGGAAGGAAGCCATTGCTCTTCTTTCCGCCATCGAGAAGAAGGGTACGAACATTCTTTCCGAAAGTTGTTCCGTTAAATGAACGACCGTAAACAATCTGATCGCGTGAGTTGAACTGGTATGCATCGGCACCGAGTGCTGAGAAGATCGAGTGAGCTCCCCATGACATTCCGCCACCTGCAACGCAGAGACCAGCCTTAAGGCTCTTTGAAGTCTTGTTTGCCTTGTATACGGCAACCATTTCAGCAAAAGTCTTTGGTGCTGTCTTTACAATGTCTGTGTTGTAAATCATTGCAACGTTATTTACATCAACAGGAACTCCGTAGAGCTTGCCCTTGTATGTAAGGTCGAAGAGCTGGCCAGGTGTAAAGCGAGCCTTCTGTGCTGCAGTTAGAGTTACCGGTGCGAGCTTTCCGCTCTTTGCTCCTGTTGGAACCCAGTCATTTGCGCCCATAACGATATCTGGACCTGATGCATCAGTTGCCTTATCGAAAGCTTCCTTAAGTGCATCAAAGTTTGAGAATGACTTTACGGTAATTTTGTAACCAGAAACCCAGTCACCCTTTTCTGCAAGAACTTTTACCAAGTTTGGTCCGCGATCGCCGTCAGCCCATACAACAATTTCATTGTTTGCATATGCTGATGGAACGACGAGAGCCGAAAATGCCATTGTTGCAGCGGCGATAACGCCGACTACTCCTAGACGCTTCTTTGTCATCAATTTCCTCCATGGATTCACGTGAATTACGAGGGTGCAATTCACAAGTGATGTCGACGAAGGCGCACGCCACCGTCGAGGCGCCCATTCTTTCGCCTCGGGTGGGGGTAATCAACTTTTTACAGGCGTAAAGAACGCGCCTGAAGGCACTTTATCTAATCGTTATAAAGGTAAGCGTTTACAGGGGCATTTTCATGCCCTTCCATAGCGCTACTTGTGGAGCTGTTCGACAGTTCCATCCCAGCCCAGAACATCTTCGGGCTTGCGAGGTGCCTTACCAACATAGCGCGCTGATGGACGAATTAAACGACCGGTGCGCTTTTGTTCGAGGATGTGTGCAGACCAACCCGCAGTGCGTGCGGCTGTAAACATCGACGTAAAGAGTGGTGCTGGAACTTCTGCGAAGTCCAAAATGATTGCAGCCCAGAACTCAACATTTGTTTCAAGTACGCGATCTGGTTGGCGCTCACGAAGTTCCTTTAGCGCTGCTTTTTCAAGCGCTTCTGCAACTTCATAACGTGGTGCATTAAGTTCTTTAGCAGTACGACGCAATGTGCGAGCGCGTGGATCTTCTGCGCGATACACACGGTGACCAAATCCCATCAAACGTTCTTTGCGATCAAGCAGACCCTTAACGTATGCCTCAGCATTGCCAGTCTTTTCTACTTCTTCAATCATGTGAAGAACGCGAGAAGGTGCACCACCATGTAGCGGACCTGACATCGCACCGATTGCACCAGAGAGTGCCGCGGCAACATCAGCTCCAGTTGATGCGATTACGCGAGCGGTAAATGTTGATGCATTCATTCCGTGCTCTGCAGCGGATACAAAGTAAGCATCGATTGCACGAACGTGCAGTGGATCAGGCTCTCCACGCCAGCGAATCATCATGCGCTCAACAACAGTGTGCGCCTTATCGATCTCTGACTCTGGAATTGGTGCTGCAATAATTCCACGTGCTGCTTGTGCTAAATATGAAAGAACCATGACAGATGTGCGCGCAAGGTTGCTGCGAATCTCTTCATCTGAAATATCTAGTGTTGGCTTAAAGCCCCATGCTGGTGCAAGCATTGCAATTGCTGATTGCACATCTACGCGAACATCACCTGAGTGAACTGGAAGTGGAAATGGTTCAGCGTTAGGAAGTCCTGGATTGAATTGATCATCGACGAGAAGTCCCCATACGTTTCCAAATGAGACGCGACCTACGAGGTCATCAATATCTACACCGCGATAACGCAGCGCGCTACCTTCTTTATCTGGCTCAGCAATCTCTGATTCAAATGCAATTACGCCTTCGAGTCCTGGCTTGAAATCATCTGACACGGTGAATCTCCAGTCTGGCGCCACTGCCGGCGCTCGTTTACATCTGCCAATTCTGCACCCGAAAGCGGGGTGCTCGCGACCATCCTCACGTCGAGATGACGCAGGGACGAAAGTGACGTTAGATACAACCATGAACCAAGACAGGGATCAAACCCCAGATCAGAGCCTGACTCGCGATGCGATCAGAGCAATGCGCCGTTCGTATGGGGATGTCGGTCTTGAAAGCCTGCCGGCCGATCCTTTGGCGGCATTTTCAATCTGGTTGAAAGAGGCGGCGGCCAACGAGTACATCGTTGAGGCAAATGCAATGGTCTTATCTACTCTGGGTGGCGATGAGAAAATTTCCACGCGCACCGTTTTATTGAAAGATATCTCCGACGGTGGATTTACATTTTTCTCAAATTACCAATCGCGCAAAGCCCATGCGATGGAAATTAATGAACAGGTCACACTTTTATTTCCTTGGTATGCGATGGAACGCCAGGTAAGTATTGGTGGGTTGGTGCAGAAGATTTCGGATTCAGAATCAGATGATTACTTTGCAACACGTCCGTGGTCGAGCCAGATTGGTGCATGGGCGAGTGCGCAATCTCAACCTTTGGAATCACGAGAAGAGTTAGAGAGCCGTTTTGCTGGTGCAAGTAAGAAATGGCCAGAGGGCACGAGCGTTCCACGCCCGGCACATTGGGGTGGCTATCGCGTGATGCCGTTGTCGATCGAATTTTGGCAGGGTCGCTACTCGCGTCTTCACGATCGCTTGCGATTTGAGAGGGAGAGCACTGATTCTGAGTTCGTCCTCACTAGGTACTACCCGTAGTCTTAGCCCATGAGTTCAGAGATCGTAATCCCAGCAAACCTCAAACCACAGGACGGCCGTTTTGGTTGTGGCCCATCAAAGATTCGCCCAGAAGCACTTTCATCAGTGCTTGCAAGTGGATCATCGATTATCGGAACATCACATCGCCAGAAGCCGGTTAAAAATGTTGTGCACCGTGTTCGCGAAGGATTGCACTCACTCTTTAGCCTTCCAGAAGGCTACGAAGTAATCCTTGGAAATGGTGGCTCTACTGCGTTTTGGGATATTGCAACAAGTGGATTGATCGAAAAGAAGTCACAGCACTTGGTTTTCGGTGAATTTTCATCGAAGTTTGCCAGCGCTGCAAAGGAAGCACCATTTCTAGATGAACCAACGGTCATTAAATCTGAGCCAGGCTCACACCCTGTTGCTCTCGCTGAAGCTGGCGTAGATGTATATGCGCTCACACATAACGAAACAAGTACCGGTGTTGCTATGCCGATTATTCGCCCCGCTGGAACAGATGGCGCCCTTGTTCTTGTTGATGCAACAAGTGCTGCAGGTGGATTACATGTTGATGCAAAAGAGTTTGATACCTATTACTTCGCTCCACAGAAATCATTTGCCTCCGATGGAGGTCTCTGGCTTGCACTCATGAGTCCAGCGGCGATCGAACGTGCTGAGAAGATCAAGGCATCTGGTCGTTGGATACCTGCATTTTTTGATCTTGGAATTGCCATTGAAAACTCTCGCCTTGATCAGACATACAACACACCCGCACTTCTCACTTTGATGTTATTGGCCGAGCAGGTTGAGTGGATGAATACCAACGGCGGCTTATCTTTTGCAACAGGACGTAGCGCATCATCTGCAGCCAAACTCTACGGATGGGCTGAAAAGACTTCATACACAACACCGTTTGTAGTCGATCCAGCGCAACGTTCAAATGTCGTGGGCACAATTAACTTTGATGATTCCATTGATGCAACAAAGGTTGCTGCAGCACTACGAGCCAACGGAATAGTAGATACGGAGCCTTATCGCAAGCTGGGTAAGAACCAATTACGTATCGCTATGTTCCCTGCAGTTGATCCAAGTGATATCGATGCCCTCACCGCATGTATTGATTACGTAGTAGCTCAACTCTAACGATGCCACGTAATGTTGTTCGTGATCGCTTCTTCTGGCAGGTAGCCTTTCAAACTGTCGCCATCAATATGTTTTTGGGTGGCTTTGGCCCATCTCAGGGATTGTTGCGCGATGATCAAGGAACAACTGGCGCACAAGCCGGGTTACACGGAACCGCCCTCGGTATCGCAGCGATCGCAGCGGGTGCACTCAACTCACGTCTTGCACATAGATATGGTCGCGTAAAACTTTCTTGGCTTGGCCTTGCACTCTTCTGCGCAGGCTTAAGCGCCTTCATTCTCTTTCCAACATATCCAACAACTCTGGTATCAATTCTTGTTGCCGGCTTTGGCACATCAACAGTTGTGAACAACGGCCTGACCATGCTTAATCGCCACGCTGGTGATAAGGCAGCGCTGACGATCTCGCAGGCAAATGCTGTTGCATCTGTTGGATTTATTGCAGGAACTCTCTTGATTGGAACAATTGCCACTAACTATCCAGATAAATGGAAGCTTGGACTCTTCCTTGTAGTTCCATTCTCACTCTTTATCTATCTCTTTGTGCGCGATAAAAACTATGTTGACCAAGTATTTGAAGAGAACTCACGTCAACGTGGAAAAATGTCTCTCAAGTTTTGGATCTCTTGGATTGGATTCATCGCGTGTATCGGTAGCGAATTTGCTACATCTTTTTGGGCCGCTAGCCTCTTTAAAGATCGTGTGGGCGGAACAAGTGCATCTGCAACAACGGTAATGCTTGCCTATGGAATCGGTATGGGCCTTGGACGTTGGTATGTAGGACAAATACTCTTCAAGCTTCATCTAGATCAGCAATTGCTTACCGTTATTGGAATTCAATTTATCGGCTTTGCAATTTTCTGGTTCTCACATATTTATGCCTTAAGCATTCTTGGGCTCTTCCTCATCGGGGTTGGGCTATCTACTCAATTCGCACTGGCCTCACTTCGCCTCATTGACCTGAGCGACGGTCGCCCGGATCAGGCGATTGGATTGAGTTCATTAGCTGCAGGAATTGCGATCGCGCTAGCACCCCTTGCACTTGGTCTACTTGATGATCAATTCGGAATCTCTCGCGCTTACATTATGGTGCCGATCTTGATCGCAATCGCATTTATTGTCGTGCTCTTGATCCCGACACATGTGTCACAGAAGAAAGTTCATGAGGCTGAAGGAATCTCAGAGTGAATTACAAAAGTAGAAGAGTTATCTCGCTGATTACTATTGTGGCGTTACTAGCGTGGATCGTCGTACTGGGCAGGTAAAACACCTTCAACTGTTATATCGCTCGGTACTCCAACTTTGTCCTTGTAGTAAACCCAAATTGCGACCATTCCAATGAGTGAAATACCTCCACAAATCGCAACACTCTCGCGCACACCAATTGCTTCGACTAAATATCCGATTGCGATAGAACCAAATGGTGTTCCGCCCATAAAAATCAATAAATAAATCCCAGTGATTCGCCCACGGATTGCAGGATCAGAATGCATCTGCATTAATGAGTTGGCCGTAATAAGCATTGTGAGAGCAAAGAAACCACAGAAAGGAAGCCACACTGCATAGAGCTCAAATGTTGGCATTACCGAAAGAATCAGAATTGAGAGCGAGAATAAAGTGCCAGTCTTGATCACAAACATGGTGTTCCGTTGTTTTTCAAAGCGGGCGCTAATCAACGCCCCGCTCAATGAACCAACTGCGGTAAATGTTCCGAGCAGACCAAAGGATGCGGCGCCTTTATTAAATTCTCCACGCGCCATAAGAGCATTAAATATCTGGAAATTAAGTCCAAAGGTTGCAGCGAAGAAGACAGCGATCATCACGACATAGAGATCGGGTCGCGCCTTTACATAGGCAAGTCCCTCACGGATCGTGCCTAAAGTCTTCTTTGATTCACGGATAAAAAACTCTGATTCACGCATTGAGAGAAGTGCGATATTGACTGACACATAACTGCAGGCGTTGATGATAAATGAGGGCCCTGTGCCGTAATGCGCGATGAGAAAACCTGAAATTGCTGGACCAACTAAGCGACCGGCGTTGAAGTTCGCTGAATTCAAGCTCACCGCATTCGCTAAATCTGCCTGCCCGACAATTTCAGATGTAAATGATTGACGGATCGGTGCATCGATCGCACCTGAAATTCCCAGAACAGCCGCACAAGCAAAGACATGCCAGAGTTGAATGTCGCCGCTTAGTACAAGAATTCCTAGAACAAGTGCGGACAACCCGCCAAAAGTATTGGTGACAACTAAGGCAAGACGTTTATTTACGCGATCGGCAAGAAGTCCACCATGTAATGTGAAGAGAAGAAAAGGTGCGAATTGAATTGCTGTCACTAGCCCTAAGTAATAACCATTGTTATTAGTCAGCTCAAGAACGAGCCAGTCTTGGGCGATGCGCTGGGCCCAGGAGCCAATATTAGATACAGCATTAGCGGGAAAGAGGATTCGATAATTTCTATGCCGGAAAGAACGCCAACTCCCGTTCTCATCTACGCGCATTCGCATTACTATAGACCTATGTCACAAGACTCACCGAAAAAACAAGGGTCGCCGATAAAAACTGTTGTCATCCTTGTTGCTATCGGAACAATCGCATGGCTTATCGCAGGAATGGTTGCTATCACCCTTGATTACGATTCAAAGTATGTCTGGACCTGCGTAGTTGGAGCACTGCTTGGTGCTACAGGTATTCGGTACTCAATTAGGCGTGATCGCCGAAGCGGTATTTAAGCTTCGAGCTGACCTGCAATTCCACGAAGAACACGACCGAGGCGTTCTGCCTCAGCACCTGAAGGATGGCGGCCTTGGCGAAGACCGTTACCGACTTTGTCCAAAATTTTGATCGTATCTTCGATCATCGCTGCAAGATCATCGTTGTTCACGCGAGAATTTTCCGCTAACGAAACAGGTGCATCAACAACATGCACAGACATCGCCTGCGGTCCTTTACGTGAATCGATTACTGAGAATTCAAGTTTTGTTCCAGGCTTTACCGTAGTAACGCCCTCAGGGAGAGCTGTTGCTGCCAGGTAAACATCTTCGCCCTCATCGGATGAGATAAAACCAAAACCTTTTTCGAGGCTAAACCATTTAACGCGGCCTGTAGGCATTGGATACTCCTTGGGGTAGAAACAACTGTGGTTCGAACAATAGGGCGAAGTTTATCGCAGAATATTAGGGCGGTGCTACTTAATTGTGGCTTCGCTATGCGCTCCACAGCCGTGGTCAACAGAAACTACACGCGCATCATCTGGTGCAATCGCGTTGGCGCAGACACCAAAGGATGCTCGCAGCGAACCTGCAATCGGTAGGAAGAAGCCACATGTTTGGCAAGGCTTAGGAGCGCTCTGCGCAATCGGTGCATTCGGTCCGCTAGCTCCTGCATACCAACGCTTACTTGCTTGGTCGCGTCCTTCAATTGAAAGTACGCGCGCACGTGAAAGTCCTAAATCAAATACCTGCATTGGATCAAGTTCTTCATCTTGGATTAGTGAATGTATGCCAGGTGCTAAACGTGAATCATCAAGAATGCTTGGAACAATAACTCCTGGCTGAATGTCTTCAGGGAGAATGCGATCGCGGTAATCAATCCAATCAGGAGCGAGAAGTGAATCTGGACCTGGAAGAACTACAACATCGCAGACGGTTGGGGTTGCACCGTCTTCTACCTCAGCAACGGTGACACACCAGCGCCATCCTTTATATCCTGCAAGATCTGCTTCAAATAAGAATGTTGAGACGCGATTGTCAGAATCAATATCAACAGAGATGAATGCGCCAACCTGCGTCGCTTTTTCCGCATCCGCAATTGCAGCGTTGCGTGCGATCTCTTGTGCCGACATTGTCATGGGGTAAGGGTAAAGCAGAACAGGCCCACGATGTTAATCGCGAGCCTGTTCTGGTAATTCGTATGCGAGGATCAGATTAGAAATCCATACCGCCGCCGTCGCCGCCCATAGGAGCCGCTGGCTTCTTCTCTGGCTTATCGGTGATGACAGCCTCAGTTGTAATAAAGAGTGCGGCAATTGATGCAGCATTCTGCAAGGCAGAACGTGTGACCTTCACTGGATCGATGATGCCAGCCTTGATCATGTCGACGTACTCACCTGTCGCTGCATTAAGGCCGTGACCTGATTCAAGATGGCGAACCTTCTCAACGATAACTCCACCTTCAAGACCGGCGTTAATCGCGATCTGCTTGAGTGGGGCTTCGATAGAAACTTCAACAATCTTTGCACCAGTTGCTTCATCGCCTTCGAGCTTAAGCTTTTTAAATGCTGCTGTTCCTGCTTGCAAGAGTGCAACGCCGCCGCCGGCAACAATGCCTTCTTCAACTGCAGCCTTTGCATTTCGCACTGCATCTTCAATGCGGTGCTTGCGCTCCTTGAGTTCTACCTCAGTTGCAGCGCCTGCCTTGATAACAGCAACTCCACCAGCAAGCTTTGCCAGACGCTCTTGTAGCTTCTCGCGATCGTAATCTGAATCTGATTTTTCAATCTCAGCGCGAATCTGTGAAACGCGACCCTTGATCTGTGCTTCATCGCCGAGACCCTCAACAATTGTGGTCTCTTCCTTTGAAACAACGACCTTGCGAGCGCGACCAAGAAGTTCGATGCCCGCGCTTTCAAGCTTGAGGCCAACTTCTTCTGAAATCACTGTTGCACCTGTAAGGATTGCAATGTCCTGCAGCATCGCCTTACGACGATCTCCAAAACCTGGCGCCTTAACAGCTACTGAGCGGAAAGTTCCCTTGATCTTATTTACAACCAAAGTAGCAAGTGCTTCGCCTTCAACATCTTCTGCAATGATCGCAATTGGCTTACCGGCTTGCATTACCTTTTCAAGCATTGGAACGAGATCCTTGATATTTGCAATCTTTGAGTTTGCAATCAAGATATATGGATCTTCAAGAACTGCTTCCATGCGATCTGTATCGGTAACAAAGTATGGAGAGATGTAACCCTTATCAAAGCGCATACCTTCAGTGAGCTCGAGCTCGAGACCGAATGTGTTTGACTCTTCAACGGTGATAACGCCTTCCTTGCCGACCTTATCCATCGCCTCAGCAATCATCTCGCCAATGGTTGCATCAGCTGCAGAGATTGATGCGGTTGCTGCGATCTGCTCTTTTGTCTCAACGCTCTTTGCCATTGATGCGAGTTCGGCGACGATTGCATCGACCGCTTTTTCAATTCCGCGCTTCAGGGCCATTGGGTTTGAGCCAGCGGCGACGTTACGAAGGCCTTCGCGAACAAGAGCCTGTGCCAATACTGTTGCTGTAGTTGTTCCATCCCCTGCGACATCATCTGTCTTCTTAGCAACTTCTTTTACAAGTTCTGCGCCAATTTTTTCCCAAGGATCATCGAGTTCGATCTCTTTAGCGATCGATACGCCGTCATTGGTAATTGTTGGGGCGCCCCACTTCTTCTCCAAAACAACGTTGCGTCCGCGGGGTCCAAGAGTGACCTTGACTGCGTCCGCTAGTACGTTCATTCCGCGCTCTAATCCGCGTCGGGCTTCTTCGTTAAAGGCGATCTGCTTTGCCATGGATATGTGCTCCTTTGTGCGTTGCAAGGGGCCGACTTATCACTCTCGACCCGTGAGTGCTAACGCCAAATCTACGGCCTTCTATTCCCGTGCGCAAAACGAGGGGCTACAGGCAGAGGGATTTAGCGGGGGATTTAGCGGGGGCTTTAGCGGGTGGTGCGGGCTGAGGTACGAGCCTCGCGCAGACGGCGCAGGCGCTTGACCAGCATAGGAGAGGCCTCGAGGGCGTCCTGGCGATCGATCAGATCATTGAGAATTTGATAGTAACGAGGGGCACTTAAGTCAAAGAGCTCTTTGATCGCGCTCTCTTTAGCCCCGGCAAAACGCCACCAGCTGCGTTCGAATTCTAGGATGCGGAATTCCAGGTCGCTCAGTGAATGGTCGCTCAGTGACGGGCTGGTATTCACGCTCTCACTATTTTCTAGGGCTGACATATGGGCAATCGTAATAGATTCCTAGTAAAAACTGTGGGATTTAGATTGTTTCCAGATTTATAGGGTTGCAAGTATCGCTTTGATATCAGCGATTGTGGTCCATGGGTTGACTATTGCAAAGCGAAGAATCGGCTCACCATCATGAGATGACGGTGTGACAAAGCCAATCTGATCTTCTAATAATTGATTACTCCATTGCTGGTACTGCGCTTTGCTCCACCCTTTACGAGTAAATGCAACAATCGATAAATCTGGTTCGCGTAAAAGTTCTAGGTTGGGATGTTCTTTAACAAGAACCGCCGCATCACGTGCGACTTGAAGTGTTTCTTCCATGGCATCTGTATATGCATCTGTACCTGCAGCGGCGAGTGAGAACCAGAACGGCAAGCCGCGTGTACGGCGCGTAAGTTGAATCGCGTAATCAGAAGGATTCCATGTGCCATCGTGCAGTGAGTCGAGATAAGAAGCATGTTGAGTATGTGTTGCGCGCGCGATATCAGGATCGCGATACACCAGTGCACACGCATCGTATGGAGCAAAGAGCCACTTGTGTGGATCTACGATAAATGAATCGCAAAGTTCGATGCCGTTAAAATTCTCACGAATAGATGGCGCGCATAAGCCAGCAAGACCGTAAGCGCCATCTACGTGAAACCAAATATTGCGATCGTGAGCAGCCTTAGCAGCACCCACCAGATCATCGATAACACCGAGGTTTGTTGTACCCGAGGTTGCAATCACAGCACACACCTGCCCATCACTTGTCGCGTGATAGGCATCAATAGCTGCGGCAATGTCATCGCCATGCATTCGTAGATCATCGCGAACGGCTACGGTGACAATTTCGACATCCATTACCTGCGCTGCTGTTGCAATAGAAGAGTGTGCCTCTTCGCTGCAAGCAATTGCCCACTGCTTAATGCCAGGGAATTTCTTGCGTGCATCCTCGCGCGCAGTAACAAGTGCTGAGAGATTTCCAATGGTTCCACCTTGTACGAAAACACCGCCGGCAGATTCAGGAAGTCCCGCTAAATCAGATAACCAGCGCAGCGCTTGATTTTCTGCAAAGACAGCGCCAGCACCTTCTTGCCAAGAGCCACCGTATAACGCACTTGCGCCAACGACGAGATCAAAAAGGCTCGCATATTCACTTGGCGCAGATGGAATGTATGCCAGATAGCGTGGATGATCTGTCGAGATGCATGCCTGCGCCAAGACTTCAGTAAAGAGCGCCAAAGTTTTGCTGCCGCCTAAACCCTTAGCTGAGATCGTATTACCCACTTCAGCGAATAAATCTGCAGCCGAGCGTGGACCGTCAAGAGGTGGATCATTTTTCAATCGATCAAGACTGTAAGCAAGTACTTCTTGTGCCAGCGCTTCGATTTCTGCAGTGAACTTATGCATCCTTACGCGCCCGCTTTACAATATTGCGAAGCATGGTTGGAAAAACAAAGAGGTGAAGCGGTGCGATTGCATGCCAATACAACTGGCCACCTAATCCGCGTGGATTAAATGTTGCTTCTTGCAACACATGTGTCTTTCCATTTTCTGTTGTGACGGTAAATTCAAGCCACGCTTTTCCAGGCAAGACCATCTCTGCGTAGAGTTTTAATCTGCGACCAGGCTCGAGTT
This sequence comes from Actinomycetota bacterium, assembly GCA_009702965.1. GTDB lineage: Bacteria > Actinomycetota > Actinomycetes > Nanopelagicales > Nanopelagicaceae > Planktophila. The sequence continues at coordinate 14,332 of WLHB01000009.1, forward strand.
CTTCCACTCGCCAAAAATCTACACTTTCACCGATACGTAGAAAATCAGGATCACGGCGACCGCGACGCAAACCAACTCCGCCTACTGCGCGATCAATAAGTCCGCGCGCCCACCAGAGGAAATCAGCGCCAAACCAACCATGTTCGCCGCCAATACCTTCAATCTGCTTCCAAATTTTTTCAGCAGAGACATCAGTAATTACTTCACGGCGATCGCGCAAAACTGCTTCACCTGCCCACTCGGGATCACCCTGCGCCTTCTGCCATGGCGCTGTTGGACTTGTCGCATCTGACCATCGAGTCTCAACGCTATGAGTATTGATTTTTGAGAGCGCTAGCGTCATTGCAGCTGTTACATCAGTAAGACCTTCAGCGGGCAATGGAATTGTTGCGTTAATGCTTTTTGCAGGATCAGCAACAACTTCACTAATCAGTGAGCCAACAAGCGGACGAGCCAGCGCTGTTGGCACAGGGGTAACTAGACCAATCCATAAACTAGAAAGGCCTGGGGTAAGAACTGGAATCTTTACAATGATGCGTTTTTTAAGGCCAGATAACTTTGCAAACTTCTGCATCATGTCGGCATAGGTCAACACTTCAGGGCCGCCAATATCAAAGACTTTGCGCACTGGTGTAGAAAGTAGCGCCGCACCCTTGAGGTAATAGAGAACATCACGAATTGCAATGGGGTGCGTACGGTTCATTACCCATTTAGGAGTTGTCATAATCGGCAAGCGGTGTGTGAGGTGACGTAGCATTTCAAAACTGGCAGAACCTGAACCAATGATGATTCCTGCACGCAACTCCATTACGGGTACCGATGTGCTTGCAAGCTCTGCCCCGGTGCGAGCGCGCGATGCTAAGTGCTTACTGATGTTCTTATCGTTTGCAATTCCACCGAGGTAAACAATTTGCGAGACACCTGCAGCCTCTGCTGCTTGGGCAAAGTCACGAGCCATCTTCGCCTCAATCTCATCAAAATTCGGTCCGAGATTAATTGAATGTAAAAGGTAATACGCGGTGTGAACGCCGATGAGTGCGTTATCAAGGTCTGCACGATTTTCAGCGCTGCCTTCACAGATTTCTACCGACGATGCCCACGGTTGTCCCTGCACTTTGTGCCAATCGCGAACCAAAATCCGAACATCTAAATTCTCTTCAATCAGAGTTCTCACTAATCGGCCGCCAACATAGCCAGATGCTCCCGTGACGAGATAGAGACGCTTTTCAGTCTTCGCTTCCATGAGGTTCAGCCTAGACTGAGCCCATGGCAACTTCCACACGACCTCGCGTCGTCATCCTTGGTGCAGGCTTTGGTGGCCTGGCGACCGCGCGTGCCTTGGCGGGTAAGGCCGATGTGACCGTGGTCGATCGCCACAATTACCAAACCTTCCTGCCACTTTTGTATCAGGTATCAACTGCTGGCCTTGCCGCAGATCACGTGGCTCATCCAGTACGTGGAATTCTAAATAAAGATGGCGTTAAGTTTCGAATGGGTTCACCAATTTCAGTCGATCACAAGAACAAGTCAGTGAAATTGGATTCAAGTGAAAGTTTAGATTTTGATCACCTAGTTGTTGCACTTGGTTCTTCAACAAATGATTTTGGAATTCCCGGTGTTGCCGAATATGGGCTTGGAATGAAAAATGTTCATGAGGCGATCTCAATTCGCGCTGAAATTATGCGTCGCTTTGAAGATTTATGCCGCTTTGAAGATGACACGCGTTTAAGTATCTCCGTTATCGGCGGTGGTCCAACTGGCGTTGAAATGGCTGGAGCTATTGCAGAACTTGTACGTGGTCCACTACGTAATGATCACAAACACGCATCCGAGCATATGGATATCTATCTCATCGAGGCAGGGCCACGAATCTTGCCGATGTTCACAGAAAAACTTTCTAGCCGCGCTCAGCGTGATCTTGAAAAAATGGGTGTGACTGTAAAACTCAATACAGCGGTGCAAGAAGTTAAACCGCGCAGCATCTTGGTTAAGGGTGCTGATTCAATTCCATCAGAGGTAACAATTTGGGCTGCTGGAGTTAAGGGTGAACCAGCTGGTGCAATTCTTAATCTTCCACTTGATGGAACGCGCATTGATGTTGATCCAACACTTGCAGTTTCACATTATCCATATGTCTGGGCTATCGGTGATATCTCAGGTGCTAAAGGAAAAGATGGACGCTTCTTGCCACAGGTAGCGCCAGTTGCTCTACAACAGGGAAAATTTGTCGCTGCACAAATCATTCGCCTCACTACTGGAAAAGCACTTCAACCATTTAAATATCGCGATAAAGGTTCAATGGCAACGATCGGCCGACATAAGGCTGTTGTACAAGTTGGAAAATTTACAATGGCAGGAATTCCAGCCTGGTATGCCTGGCTCTGGCTCCATCTCTTCTATCTCTTAGGTGGAAGTAATAAAATTGGAACGATGGCTGATTGGACATGGAACTACCTCACCTTTGATCGAGGCAATCGCCACATCATGGATAGCATGTAAAGATGTCTGAGTACATCGAACTGCGCGGTCATCGCATTCGTTCATACGAGTGGCCGCACGATGGTGAAGCGGTGCTATTGCTCCATGGTGGACTTAGCCAGACTTCGCACTGGGATCTACAGATCCTTCCAGCGATTGAAGATAGCTTTCATATCTTTGGCTATGACCGAACAGGGCATGGATTTACTGGCGATCAACCCGGAAGCTTTCACTTTGAATTTCAGAAAAATGAAGCGATCGCTTATCTAGAAGATGTTGTAAAGAAACCAGCGCACATCATCGGCTATAGCGATGGTGCAAATATTGCTCTGATGGTTGCTATCGAACGACCAGATTTAGTTGCCTCAATCGTATCTATCGCGGGAAATTATCATTACAGCGGAATACACCCGCTTCCTGAATCTGATGGCTTTATTGCTCAAGAAGATCGTGATGAGTATGCGGTGACTTCCCCAGATGCGCCACACACACTTGACGAGAAAATTGCAAAGATGACGGCCATTTGGAAGGTAGAGCCAAATATTTCACCAGAGTTGTTAGCAAAAATTGAGTGCCCTGTGCTTGTGATGGCTGGGGATGATGATGTAGTGCGACATGAACACACAATTGATCTCTTTGACCGTCTTGCACTGGGTCAACTTGCGATTGTTCCAGGTACATCACATGGCTTAGTTAAAGAAAAACCTGCGATAGTTCAAGCTCTGATTGAAGACTTCTTAACGGATTTGAGTTATCCAGTAACTCGCATGCCCTACAAAAGGACAAATCCAGTAACTTAGAAGTTCTTAAAGTCTATCTTTCCAGTTTTTACATCGTAAATCGCACCAATGACAGATACACCTTTTCTTATGAGTGGGTATGCACGAATACGTGTGATATCAGTTTCTAAAGCTGCTTCTTGATCCCTAGTGACACGAAATTCAAGACTTCGTGTGTCAACTCCATATTGCTTTTCAATTTCATCATGCAGAGTCGACTCATCACTCTGTGCCATACGGCAGTCAGTATGTGGCATCACAAGAATGCGATCAACGTTAAGCAGGTATGTTGCAAGAACAAGGGTGCGAAGCACATCTTCAGTCACGCGCGCACCAGCATTACGCAGAATTTTTGCATCTCCTGATCGCATTCCAACAACAGAAAGTGGGTTGATCCGTGAATCCATGCAAGTGATAATTGCTAGCCCTTTGGCGGCAGACCCGCTCAACTCACTATATTTAAATCCTTGTGCATAGTGTTCATTTGCGTTGATTAGATCGGCAAATTTGTTGCGATCGGCAGAATACTTACTCATACGCCCTACCTTCTCGCTGATACATGGAGCCCCCCGTCAGGATTGAACTGACGACCTTCCGCTTACAAGGCGGATGCTCTACCACTGAGCTAGGGAGGCCTGTCACATTAACTGCGACGAGACGTAATTATGACAGGGGATGGGCTAATCTAAAAATCGCAGCAGGTGGACTAGGTTACGTGCATGCGACTAGGCGTACTTGATATGGGATCAAACACGATCCATCTCCAAGTTGTCGATGCTCACCCTGGCGCCCGTCCAACCCCGGCTTCTAGCCAGAAATTCGAACTTCGCCTAACGGAATATCTCGATCGAAATAATCACATTACTGACGAAGGCTTCAATCTTCTCAGCCATGCAACTACTGAAGTGTTAAAGCATGCAGAAGAGTTTAAGTGCGAAGAAATTCTTGCCTTTGCAACGTCGGCAATTCGAGAAGCCAATAATGGTGAGAAGATCATTGAAGAACTTCAGAAGGTTCATAACATTGAATTACAAATTCTCTCTGGAGATGAAGAAGCACAACTCACATTTTTAGCAGCGCGCAGATGGCTTGGGTGGTCTGCTGGTCGCTTGCTTGTTCTCGATATAGGTGGCGGCTCACTTGAGATGGCTGTTGGAAATGATGAATCTGCAAGTGCAACACTTTCGCTTCCGATCGGTGCGGCGCGAATGACGCGTGAATTCCTCAACGGTGATCCCTACACCTCAAAGAGTATGAAGGCATTGGCCCAGCATTCGAAAGATCTCATCTCGTCCTCAGTCACTGGCGAACTTGCAGAACATAACGCTGATCGCATCGTGGCAACAAGTAAAACATTTCGCACATTAGCCAGACTTACAGACCATTGGTATAAAGATGGTGGCAAATACCTTGAGCGCCAGGCTTTAGTCGCGGCGATTGAAAAGTTAAAAGATCTGACTAATAGTCAGCGTTCATCCTTACCTGGTGTTTCTCCAAGTAGAGCAAAGCAATTAGTCGCTGGAGCAATTGTTGCTGAATCGGTGATGAAACATCTCGATATTGAAACGGTGGAGATTTGCCCTTGGGCGCTACGTGAGGGAATTGTTCTCAAGTGGCTTGATTGGATGGAGAAGTAAGGCTTACTTACTCTTCTCAACTTTTGGAGCAGGCGTCCAATCAACTGCGATCACTTCACCAGCGCGGTGATGCATGACAAATGAATCACCTGGCTTGAGTTCGGCAGATAACCGTTTGAAATTCTTCTTACCAATCAACTTCTTCACTAGCTTTGGCAGTACAGGATTGTGGCTGCACATCACCGATGACTTATCTGAGAGCATCACGCTCAAGGCATAATCCAACGCTTTTTCACTATCTTTTTCGAAACCAAATTCGCTGATCTCTGAAGAGTAGATCGGTGTGATTCCATACTCTGCCGCCATCACTTCGATTGTCTGAACACAGCGGATTGCATCAGAGCTGTAAATCTTCTCGATTGCATATGGAGCATAGATTGCTGGAATCTTTGCTGCCTGAATCTGTCCGACGTGTTCTAGGGGGCGATCACCGTCATCGCCATCCCACAAATCGCGCTTCAGCGCTTTTGCATGGCGAAGCAGAATAAGTGGGGTTGAGCCAAAACCAAATTCGCCAGCCATGCGAACGATCTCGCGATCATCGCTATTGCTTAATTTTTCAATAGCAGTAGAGATTGAAACCCATTCAATCGCATCGACCTCTTCTGGGTTTGGTGTTGCTGCATTGAATTCATGCGCCTCTGCCAACCAGTAACGAACTTCTTTTGTCACACCATTAACTTCGTAATCAACTGTTCCAATTTCTGGACCGAAGATTGCCTTCACACCCGTCTCTTCGAGAACTTCGCGAAAGGCTGCCTGAATATGGCTCTCGCCGGCATCAACGCCGCCTTTAGGAAGTGACCAATCGTCATAACGTGGGCGATGAATGATTGCGATCTGTACATCGCCGCCTTCAATTGATTGCCACAATACTGCTCCAGCGCCTTCAATACGATCAACTGTTGCCATTATTAACCCTTCGGGTTCTCTTTAAGGTGATGCGAATGTGCATCCAAAAGTAGAGCACCTGCTTCAGAGACGCTGCGACGCTTCCATATCTGACCATTGAGATGCCAGCTCTGTGTCTCATCTGAAAGACCTATATCTAGAATCTCTTTCAACTGCTGAACATGTGGCCGGTTGTAAATTCTTACAAGACATTCGACTCTGCGATCAAGATTGCGATGCATTAAATCTGCCGAACCCATCCAATATTCCTCTTCACCGTCATTGAGAAAATAGAAGATTCGTGAATGCTCAAGGAATCGACCAAGTACTGAGCGAGCAGTGATATTTTCAGAGAGCTCAGGAACCCCCGCTTGAACAGAGCAAATTCCTCGCACCAAAAGATCGACCTTTACCCCCGCAGCAGATGCTTCATAGAATTTCTCAACGAATTCTTCATCCAAAATTGAATTGAGTTTAAGGCGAATGTGCGCTGCCTTACCAGCGCGCGCATGAGTTATCTCGCGATCGATTTTTTCAATGAGGCTAGCGCGTAATGACTTTGGCGCAACGAGTAAACGAGAATAGGTTGATTGTGGGGCAAAGCCAGAAAGCTGATTAAAGAGTTTGGTGAGATCTTCAGTCAGCTCTTCATCAGCGCTGAGCAGACCTAAATCTTCATACATACGTGCCGTCTTTGGATTGTAATTTCCCGTTCCAACGTGGGCATATCTATGGATTCCGCTATGTTCATCACGAATAACGAGTGAGAGTTTGGCATGTGTCTTAAGGCCCATCAATCCATAGACAACGTGCACACCGGCTGCTTCAAGTTTTCGAGCCCAGCGCACATTTGCCTGTTCATCAAAGCGTGCTCGAATTTCAATAACAGCAAGGACTTGTTTGCCAGATTCAGCGGCTTCAATCAGGGCTGCAACGATCGGTGAGTCACCAGATGTTCTATATAGCGTCTGCTTGATGGCCAATACTTTTGGATCAGCAGCGGCATGATTAAGAAAATCAACAACTGAATGTGTGAATGAGTCATACGGGTGGTGCAGCAGTATTTCGCCTTTTCGCAGAGCGGAGAAGTACACATCGTGGTCTTCTTCATCTATTCCTACGAGTGGACCAGGAGTTTTCGAAGAGAAGGTTGGGAAGTGAAGATCAGCAATCTTTAAATCGGCGATCTTGGTGAGATCTTGCAAATTAACTGGGTGACCTGAACGAATCACATTGAGGGGATCAATTTCAAGCTCTTCTGTCAGCATCGCGAGAAGTTCTTGATTCACGCCAACTTCAACCTCAAGTCGCACAGGCGGACCAAAGCGGCGCAAGAGAAGTTCCTGTTCAAGACTAGATAGCAAATCTTCAGAGTCGTCCTCATCAATTTCTAGATCCTGATTTCTTGTCACTCTAAAGACAATATGACCACCGATTTCCATACCTGGAAAGAGTTGATCAAGATTATGAGCGATGAGATCCTCAAGAGGAATAAAGCGTGTGGATTTTTCAGTGGTAGAGATAAGGCGACTAAGAATCGGTGGCACTTTAACGCGGGCAAAGAATTTCTCACGGGTATCCGGATTAATCACTCGCACACCGAGGTTGAGCGATAGCCCTGAGATATAAGGGAAAGGATGCGAAGGATCAACGGCTAGCGGTGTAAGAACCGGAAAAATTCTTGTCCTAAAGAGCTCTTGTAGGTGTTCTTTCTCAGCCGAGGTTAGATCGCCCCATGTGATGAGTTCGATTCCCTTGGCGGTGAGTGCTGGGCGAATATCGTTTTCAAAGATGCGGTACTGATGTGCGGTCAGATCTTTAACGATGCGTGATATCTCAGCCAGAAGTTCTTGTGGGGCATATCCTGCAGAATTTTTAGAGGTGATGTTATTTTCGATTTTACGTAATACTGATGCGACGCGGACCATATAGAACTCGTCGAGATTTGATGAAAAAATAGTGAGAAAACGTACTCGCTCAAGAAGGGGAACATTCTTATCCTCAGCTAACTCAAGAACTCGCTGATTAAAGGCTAACCAACTGATCTCACGATCTGTCAGATTCTCCATGCGTGGCACCCTACTAGTGTTCATGGGTTGAGTGAACAGAAGGTTACGAATGAAGGTGCGAAGAGAGAACTTCATTTATCTTGGCCAGGATATAAGTTGAGGATATTTAGGCATACGTCCATCGCCTGATGAGCGCCCACGAAGTCGGCGAATAATCCAGGGAAGTGCAAATACAAAGAACCAGAGAACACCAACTGCGCGTTCTTTTATCCACGGCGTTGGCTTGGCTGGTGGCAACGGTGTGCGCCACTCTGGATCAAAGTCATAGCCTAATTTTTCTAATACAGCTTCAGCACATCGGTAATGTCCCATTGAATTTAGATGAAGGCGATCAAATGCTAAGAAGCGACGATCACTCAAGAATCTCTCTCCATTTGCATCTACAACAATTGCACCAACCTCACCTGCAATTTCACGGATAGAGCGATTAAATGCGCCAAATCGTTCTTGCCATACTTTTGAACCACGACCTTTATTTCCAGTATCTTCCAAGACGGTAAAGAGCATCACTGTTGCTCCCGTAGCGGCTAATGCGCGCACCGCCGATTGATACTTTTCTTTCGCCGCTTCTGCATCAAAGCCAGGGCGCAACGCATCATTTGCCCCTGCATGAAATGAGACCAAGGTGTCTGGACCCGTGATGTATGTCATCGCAACTGGTAATTGATCATCAATAACTTGCTGCAACAACTTTCCGCGCACCGCCAGATTTGCATAGGTAAATGTCGGTGATTTCTTTGCTAAACCATCTGCAACACGATCGGCCCAGCCACGATATTGGCCATTTACTTGTTCATCACTCATACCCTCGCTATACGAGTCACCACATACGACAAACCGGTTATAAATCATTGCACTTCTCTCTTTACTTCGTGCGGCGCTGCTCATCCACCCAGAACATAGCAATCGCTGTTGCAACGCTTGCGTTGAGTGATTCAGTAGTGGCCATAATTGGAATCGAGACAACTAGGTCGCACTTTTCACGAACAAGGCGTGAAAGGCCCTTTCCTTCGCTGCCAACAACAATCATCAAATTCTCACGGGCAACCTTCATCTCACTTAAGGTCACATCAGATTCGCCATCTAGACCAACAACAAAGCAGCCTAATTTCTGAGCATCTTCGATAGTACGTGCCAGATTTGTTACCTGAGCAACTCGCAAGCGAGCCGCCGCCCCCGCCGATGTCTTCCACGCAGCTGCAGTCATTGCGGCGGCGCGACGTTCTGTCATCACAACACCGGCTGCGCCAAATGCTGACGCGCTTCGCACGATAGCGCCAAGGTTACGAGGATCAGTCACTCCATCGAGTGCGATGATCATCATCGGATGGTTTGCTTGCTCTGCAATCTCTTGGAAACTTGAATACTGATAAGGCTTAATCGCAAGAATAATTCCTTGGCTGTTTGCATTGATATTTTCAATCTCAGCGCGATGTACTTCGCGAATATTGAGGCCATGGTGCAGTGCAAGCTTGAGCGACTCTGCAACGCGATCATCCACATCGATACTGCGAGCAACAATCAGTTCAGTTGCTGGAACATTCTCACGGAGCGCTTCTAGAACTGCGTTACGACCAGAAACGATTTCACCCTTAGGTTTTTCGCTGCGGCCGCGAGGTGAAGTTCCAGCGCGAGGTGATGATGTACCTGTGCGCTTTGTTGTTCCTTTTTCCGCAGCCTTCTTTCGTTTAGCAGCTGCGTGATATGGACGATCTTCAGCCTTAGGTGTTGGACCTTTACCTTCAAGGCGACGCTTGTTATTTCCACCAGAACCAGTCGTTGGTCCCTTCTTTGATCCGCGTACCGCGCCACGTGGTTTTGAATTACCGGCCATTTATTTACTCTCACTTCGTGTGATCGACCATCGTGGCCCTTGTGCGCTATCTTCAATAGTAATTCCAAGTGCAACTAATCCATCGCGAATCGCATCCGCTGCAGCAAAATCCTTACGTACTCGAGCCGCTTCACGCTGTTCTAGCGCTAATTTTATTGTTCCATCAAGTGCTGAATTCAGATCCTGCGAAGCACCGGCCGAAGCAAAGGCTGGATCAAAAGGATCACAGCCCAACACATCTAGCGCTCCACGAATCTCAGCTGCCGATGCTGTGATACCAGCCTTATCCATGGCCGTGATTGCAATATTTCCAAGTCGCAGTGCTTCAGATATTCCAGCCAGAGCCTCTGGCACCGCTAAATCATTATTCATCGCCGCAGCAAATCCTTTACTCACAACTGGTTCTGGAAGGTGGCCGAGAATTTCTACTGAACGCTGCAAAAAGGTTTCAATGCGACCAAAGGCAACCGCTGATTCAGCAAGTGCTTCATGTGAAAATTCCAACATAGATCGATAATGCGCACTACCTAAATACCAGCGCAATTCAATTCCACGAACAGTTTTTAATAACTCGTGTACCTGAAGTGAATTACCTAAAGACTTGCTCATCTTTTCACCAGAGGCTGTTACCCACGCATTATGTAACCAGCGCTTTGCAAAGCCGTAACCGGCTGCCTCTGATTGTGCAATTTCGTTTTCGTGATGAGGAAAAATCAAATCAAGTCCACCACCGTGAATATCAAAACTTTCACCAAGGTAGGCGTGTGCCATCGCTGAGCATTCCAAATGCCAACCAGGTCGACCCGCACCCCATGGTGTTGGCCATGAAGGATCTCCGGGCTTTGCAGCTTTCCAGAGTGCGAAATCTCGCGGATCTTTCTTAAATGTTTCATCGGCATCTGCTGCACTTAAAAGATCATCAACGTTTTGGCGAGAAAGTGTGAGGTATGACGATAACTTTCGAACCTCTAAATACACATCACCGTTTCCTGGCGCATATGCCGCACCACGTTCAATCAAGATCTGCATCAACTCAACCATCTGAGTGATATGTCCCGTGGCACGTGGCTCATATGTAGGAGGTAGAACATTGAGGGCGGCGTAGGCATCGCTAAATGCTCGCTCGTATTTCATAGCAACAGCCCACCATGGCGATTTTTCATGAACAGCCTTATGCAAAATCTTGTCATCGATATCTGTCACGTTGCGAATAAAGGTGACGTTATAGCCACTCTTTGTCAGCCAGCGCCGCAAAATATCGAAGTTCACACCAGAGCGAACATGGCCGATATGTGGTGGTGCTTGAACGGTTGCACCACAGAGATAAATACCGACCTGGCCTTCTTTTATCGGCGTAAAGGCAGAAGTGGTTCGCGTGAGGGTGTCATATAAATGCAGCGAACTCATGTGCCAAGTCTACCTTGAGGTTTAATTCTTAAAAATCAGTGCAGATGCAATCGCTGCAATCCCTTTTCCTTCACCTGTGAGGCCAAGTCCATCGGTAGTTGTTGCAAGTAGCGCCACATCTGCTCCGTTGAGTGCGTGAGAGAGAGCGGCTATCGCCTCGACTCGACGCGCACCGATCTTTGGGCGATTTCCAATGATCTGTACAGATACATGTGAAATCGAATATCCAGCGGCGTTCACAAGTCTTGTGGTCTCTTGCAATAGTTGTGCACCACTTGCGCCAGCATATTCAGGACGTGATGTACCGAAATTACTTCCGAGATCTCCTAGATTTGATGCCGCAAATAAAGCATCACAGATCGCATGTGTTGCAACGTCACCATCTGAATGTCCATCAACACCGACTTCGCCCGGCCAGTAAAGAGCTGCAAGATAAAGTTCACGACCTTCTGCGAAAGCATGTGCATCAACACCAACACCTGTTGAGAATTCATTTGTTGCACCGAGATATTGCAGCGCTGTTGCTAAGTCAGAAGGTGTTGTGATTTTAATTGCGCGTTCTTCACCTTCAATGACGCGCACTCGTGCCCCAAGTTTTTCAACGAGAGCGGCATCATCTGTTGCATCGCCACCTGTTGCATGTGCTCGGCTTAAAAGTTCGTAAGAAAATCCTTGTGGGGTCTGCACGCGTCGCAATGGTGCACGATCTGGAGTTGTAAGAACGTATCCATCGCTATCGACCACTTTGACGGTATCAATCTGTGGCAGACCTGGGATCACTGCAACGTCGCCACTGCGTAAGGAGGTGATCACGCGACGAGCAAGATCGCTGCTTGCGAGCGCTCTCGCCGCATCATGCACCAGAACAAATTCACATGTGGCAGGGAGCGCGGCTAATCCAATTCGAACACTTTCACTTCGTGTCTGGCCACCGGTAACAACGGTTGCACGATCTCCTGCTAACTCGCGAAACTTCTCTTCATATCCAGCTGGCGCGGTAATGACAATCTCATCAACAACAGCCGAGAGCGATGCGAGGGCATGTTCGATCAGTGTGCGATCTCCGCAATGAATAAGGGCTTTAGGAATCGCTGCGCCGAAGCGTTCGCCGCTACCTGCAGCGGCGATAATTGCAGCGATCATGGTGTGACTTTCCGTTAGGAAGCAAGAACCTCATCAAGAATTGTTGCTGCCTTGATCTCATCTGTGTGCTCAGCAAGTGCGAGCTCAGAGACCAAAATCTGCTTTGCCTTTGTCAGCATTCGCTTTTCGCCGGCAGAAAGACCACGGTCGAGATCGCGACGGTAGAGATCACGAACAACCTCGGCGACCTTAATAACATCACCAGATGCAAGCTTTTCAAGATTAGCCTTATAGCGACGTGACCAGTTTGTTGGCTCTTCTGTATATGGCTGGCGGAGAACGCTAAATACGCGATCAAGGCCGGCGCTATCGACAACATCGCGAACGCCAACGAGATCTACATTATCTGCAGGAACACGAACGGTGAGGTCGCCTTGTGCAACCTTCAACACTAGGTAGGTCTTCTCTTCGCCCTTAATTACTCGAGTTTCAATTGCCTCGATAAGAGCTGCTCCGTGATGAGGATAAACAACGGTTTCGCCGACCTTAAATGTCATGTGTTGCCCTTCGCTAGACGACCAATTCTACCAGCCCTGACTGACAGATAAAACCTCAATACTTTGATAGAAAATATGACTACTTTCACGCGTAGAAACCACTTGACAATTTGGCAAGTGTCATTTTTGCCGTGCAGACATGAGAGAATACGGACATGCGCCGCACTTCAATTCTTATTGCATCTACCTTCGTTCTTGCATTCGCTCTTTCAGGTTGCGCAGCTGGACTCAATGCAGAGACCCGTAACATCGTTCGCGTCACTGATGGAAACGAAATTACTATTGATGAAAACGGCAGCGAAATTCGCGTGGTTAATCTCAAGCTTGTTGATACAGGAGATGGTGCTGCAGTAGTTGTTGGAACCATTATTAACCAAGGCGCTAATCCAGATCAGTTATTAGGTTTTTCAGTCAACGGAATTCAGGCAACGCTGACCGGTGAGACAAACCTTCTGACAAATAAGCCAGTTTCTTTTGAAGGCGAGCAAGCCAACGCAAAAGCGGTTTTCTATGGAGTTAATCCAACGGCTGGAACTAATGTGAAGATATCCATTGGGTTTGCAAAGGCAGGCTTTGTTTCAGCCGAGGTAATTATTCGCGACAAGCGAGATGACTTTAAGAACGTTGTTTCTGGAAGCGCTCCGGTAACAGCTGATACAGCCACAGTTACCGAATAGCTACTTATTCTCCATCTTGTAACCAAGACCGCGAACTGTCTGAATATAGATTGGGTTTGCTGGATCAACTTCGATCTTTGCCCGTAGACGTTTGATGTGCACATCGAGGGTTTTGGTATCGCCTACGTAATCACTGCCCCAGACACGATCGATAATCTGAGTACGCGTAAGCACTCGATCGCAATTGCGCATGAGAAATTCGAGAAGTTCAAACTCTTTAAGTGGGAATTGAACTGGGCTGCCATTAATTGCAATGACGTGGCGCTCTGTATCAAGACGTACTGGACCAACCGTGATGGTGCCAGATGCTGGATCAGCATCACCCAGATCAGAATTTCTCCGCAGAACTGCGCGTATGCGGGCGACTAATTCGCGTGAAGAGTATGGCTTGGTCACATAATCATCTGCGCCAAGTTCAAGGCCTACGACTTTATCAACCTCAGAATCTTTGGCGGTGAGCATGATGATGGGAACATCAGAGCGTTGACGCAATTGCTTGCAGACTTCGGTGCCAGAAAGACCTGGCAACATAAGATCGAGAAGAACGAGGTCAGCGCCCACGCGATCAAACTCTTCGATCGCCTTAGGACCACTATCGGCCACAGTGACATCAAAGCCTTCGCGACCTAGCAAATATGCCAAGGCTTCGGAAAATGATTCTTCATCTTCCACAACGAGAATTTTTGTCATCGCTATCTCCCACTTTCATTACTGAGTGAAGAAAGATCTTTAGCCCGCGGCAAGCGCAAGGTAAAGGTACTTCCTTGTCCTTCTAAACTCCAGACGCTGATATCTCCACCGTGATTGCTGGCAACATGTTTTACAATTGAAAGACCAAGTCCGGTGCCGCCTGTTTCGCGAGAGCGGGCTGGATCAACGCGATAGAAGCGCTCGAAGATGCGCTCAAGATCTTTATCGGGAATTCCCACACCTTGATCTGTCACCGTGAATTCAACAAGGTCGTCGGTGCAGGTCACTGCAACACCGACACGAGTTGACTCTGGGCTGTAATTAATTGCATTTTGAATGAGATTGCTGATCGCCATATGTAACTGGCTTCGATCGCCAAGTACAAAGCATGATGGTGTATCTGCAATCACAATTTCTATCTTTCGCTTATCGGCAGATAGTCGGCATTCATCAATTGCAGCACGTGCAATCACGGCCACGTCTAATACCTCGGCATCCTGCAGTGGGTCTTCATCCTGCAATCGTGAAAGATTGATGACTTCTTGCACTAGCTCTGAAAGTCTTACCGCTTCAATCTGCATACGAGACGCAAATTTCTTAATCGCAGCAGGATCATCAGATGCCTCTAAAACCGCTTCTGCAAGTATCAAGAGCGCGCCTATAGGGGTTTTCAGTTCGTGCGAAATATTGGCGACAAAGTCACGACGCATTGAATTCAAGCGCGCGAATTCAGAATCATCAAAGACGAGAATGACGATCGACCCATCGCTACCTATGGGTGCAACGCGCACAAGCAGTTCATGTGTTCCGCTACCCAAGGGTCCACGTGGAAGTTCAAGTGTCTCTTCTTCATACTTTCCAGATCTGCGAACAGCCCGTACTAAATTTATAATTGGTTGCGAAGCAATTCGCATATCGCGAATGATGCCAAGTGCCAGAATCCCCTGAGAATTTTCCTGAACCACATCAAAACGCGTGAGGATGATGTACTCGGCATCGACCACTTTAAGCAGATCAATCAGTCCCGCCGGTAGCCCCTCTTGAACGGGAGCAGATTCGCTCTTTCGTCGGGGGGTGAACATGTTCCTATAGTAGGAGGGTGCGGGGGTTGGTATGTAGGCAAGGGCCCAATAGTGGCGAAGAAAGGATAATTCTTAGCCCATTGTTCAGGTTCTATTCATAAATGTCCGACACTTTTATCAGCGCTCCAAGTAAACTCCACAAATGCGCGATTCATTCCACGAAGAGTTAGATGCCATTCAAGCCACTTTGGTCACCCTCGGTGGAATGGTCTCTGTTGCAATGGTTCGCTCGACTGAGGCGCTTCTTAACGCGGATATCAAATTAGCCGAGGGCGTCATCTCGGATGATGAAAAAATTGACACGATCCAGCATGATCTGGAATCACGTGCGATTAATTTGATGGCGCGCCAACAACCAGTGGCACAAGATCTTCGCATCTTGGTGACTTCCCTTCGTATGAGCGCTGACCTTGAGCGAATGGGCGACCTTTGCCACCACATCGCAAAGCTTGCTCGTATGCGTTATCCAAATGTAAGCGTGCCAGCGGAGTTGATTTCTACGATTGAGGCAATGGGTAAAACTGCGGTAAAGATTATTGAAAAATCTACACATGTTGTTAAAACACAAGATCTTCAGGCAGCAATCGAGCTTGAGACCGATGATGACGAGATGGATAAGTTACATCGCGCACTCTTCGTCGCACTTCTTGATGATTCTTGGTCACATGGAGTTGAAACAGCAATTGATATGACGCTACTCGGTCGTTACTACGAGCGCTGCGCCGACCATGCGGTCTCGATCGCTCGACGCGTCTACTTCCTGGTTAAGGGCGAGTACGCATCTGAAAGTCAACCAGCTCTCTAATTTACTTCTTTCCCTGATTAGCAACAGCTGTGATCGCATCACGTGCTGCATCAGGATCTAAATATTCTCCGCCTTTAATCTTTGGTGTGAGATCAGCGTTGAGTACATAGTGCAGTGGAATCCCAGTTGGAATATTTAATCCAGCGATATCTTCATCGCTAATTCCATCAAGGTGTTTAACAAGAGCTCGCAAAGAATTACCATGGGCTGTCACTAACACTGTGTGGCCACTCTTTAAATCAGGAACAATTGCATCGTGCCAGTACGGCATCATTCGCGTGACAACATCTTTTAAGCACTCTGTGCGTGGCAAGTCAGCACCTAGATCGCTATATCGCGAGTCAGAATCTTGCGAGAATTCACTGCCATCAACGATCGGTGGAGGTGGCACATCAAATGAGCGGCGCCAGAGAGCAAATTGTTCTTCGCCATATTGGGCCAAGGTCTGCGCCTTATCTTTTCCTTGCAGCGCACCGTAATGGCGTTCATTAAGTCGCCAAGATCTGGCCACAGGAATCCAGTGGCGGTCGCATGAATCAAGGGCCAACTGCGAGGTTGTAATCGCACGACGCAATAAAGATGTGTGAACTACATCAGGCAGAAGATTGCGCTCTTTCAGGAGCACACCCCCGCGTCGCGCCTCATCTTCTCCCTTTGGCGAAAGGCGAACGTCAACCCAACCGGTAAAGAGATTCTTAGCATTCCATTCGGATTCACCGTGGCGTAAAAGGATGAGATTCATGTAGTGATCTTAATGCATGCAAATACTGTTGAGTTAAATTAAATGTTGGAAAGCATCAAGATTTGCCAGCGACTCACCACGACTTACTCGCCACGCCCACTCGCGGCGAATCGCATCTGCAAATCCGAGTTCAAGAAGTGGATTGAAGGCGTTATCGGCATATTGCAAGACAGAGCCCAGCAATCTATCGAGCTCGATCTCATTGACCGCACCAAGTGGCAAGCGCCCCACAAGGTAGATATCTCCGAGTTCATTGGTAGCAAATGCAATTCCATACATCGATGCATTTTTTAGCATGCACCATGCATGTACATCCCCAGCATTTTCATCAGGTTTTCTAATGACAAATGCATTCACACTTAAAGTGTGGTCACCGACAATGAGTGCGCAATGAGTTGCAAGTTTTGTCGTGCCGGGCAGTGAGACGAGAAAGGTATTTTCTGTGGGGTGATCGTATTCCAACCCTTGACCATCTAGAAATGATTGAATGAGCGAGACGATATGTGTAGACATCACTAACCAATAATTTTACGTTGTGAGGCTTTGGTGCCGATGATGCGATCATAAATATCTAGCGTTCCGCGCGCAGTTGCATCCCAACCAAAGTGCGATGCATGTTCAACTGCGCCCATAGAGAGCAGAACACGACGCTGCGGCTCTTGAATTAAACGAGCGAGAATAGAAGACCATGCGCGTGGATCGTGGCCGTCAACGAGTACGCCAGAGATACCATCCGCTATCGCTGTACGAAGACCGCCTACTGCCGTTGCAACAACTGGGGTTCCGCAGGCTTGTGCTTCGAGTGCAACGAGTCCAAAACTTTCAGAATAACTTGGGACGCAGACTAAATCCGCTGCGCGATACCACTGTGGCAACTCGACGCGTGGGACTGGATCTTCAAATCTGACAACATCACTAATGCCAAGCCAACTCACTAAATCTTTTAGGCGTTCAACTTCACCAAGACCAGAACCAGATGCACCACCCATAATCACGGTAATTAACTTGGGGCGAAGATGTGGTGAATGAGAAAGCATCTCAGCGAGTGCGCGAATAAGAACTTCAGGTCCTTTATGTGGCTGGATTCGACCGACAAAAGCTAAGACGTGCGCATCAAGTGGCAGTCCGACAGCCTCTCGCGCAGCCTTGCGACCACTACCTGCAGTAAATGTGTAGAGATCAACACCGGGGCTGACAACACTGACTGAATCTGGACATGCTTGGTAGAGAGAGACAAGGCTGGCAGCTTCAGCATCAGTGTTTGCAATCAGCGCATCTGCTGCTGCAACTACTTGTGTCTCACCTTGTACGCGAATCATTGGTTCTGGTCTTTCGCCTTCAGCCAAGTTCATATTCTTAACGCGCGCCATTGTGTGCATGGTGTGCGCAAGTGGGATCCCGAATTTCTTCGCAGCTGGCATCGCAACTTTTCCTGAAAGCCAATAATGTGAGTGAAGCACATCAAATTTTTCATTCTCTAGCACGCGAGAGAATGCATCAGAGAGCCCTGGGATTAGCGCTGGTAAATCTTCTTTTGTTGCAGATGCGATGCCAACATTTAAATGTCGCACACGAACACCTGGCGAAATCTCAACAATGTCAGGAAGTTCTGCATTTTGACGTCGCGTAAAGATATCTACTGAAACGCCCATCGCTGCCATACGTTCAGCACTTTCAACGACATAGATATTCATACCGCCAGCATCACCAATACCTGGTTGATCCAGGGGTGAGGTATGCACCATCAGCGTGGCGATGCGGGGATTCATTGGTAAAGGGTAGAACTAATTAGAAGGTTGCGCGAATAGTGCCGATCACTCGCGCCCCGCCCATCACCTTTTCAGGCTCAAATGGGCTGGGAACACCGAAGGATTCAAGGCATGCATGTGTCAATGTACGAAAGGGCCGCAGGCTGCCATCGCTTACTTTAAATACAAAGGTACGACCATCAGCTAGTGATGCAATCTCGACCGCCTCTGCACCATCTTTCATAAATAACCCTGGGACGCTCTGCATCATCTCTGTTGTCAGACGCGCATTGCCAGCAACCATCAGTGGATGTGTACGACATGCATCGATCACACTTTGGTGAATCGGGTCAGTTGAGATTGTGATTGCACGAATTGCGCGCGCAAGTCCTGCCACAGTTAAGAGAAAGAGCGGCGCGCCACAACCATCAGTACTTGTGAGCGTAATTCTCTCGCCCGCTAGCGCTTCAAGCTCTGCCTTACACGCCACCTGCAAAGGGTGCTCTGGATCTAAGTAATTCTCGATCGGCCAATTATTTTTTACACAGGTAAGAAGCATTGCAGAATGCTTCCCACTGCAATTCATTGTGATTCGCGTTGGCTCTTTATCTCCCCACGCTTTTCGTTCAGCATCGCCTAGCGGGCGATCAAGTGAGCATTGCAGCGCATCTTCAGTAAGACCGGCTAGCGCCAATATTTCGCGAGCGCCATCAAGGTGCATCGCAGCACCTGAGTGACTTGATGCAGCTAACGCTAATAACCGCGGCTCAAGTTCAAGACCGCTGCGCACCATGGCAGATGCTTGAATCGATTTAATTGTTGAACGCGGATAGATCAGCGCATCCACATCACCGAGTTGGCGATGAATACTTCCATCTGAATTTAACGCTAAGAGATAACCGCGGTGTGATGATTCAACAACGCCATCACGAACATACTCTGCCAAAACCGCATCAGTACTCATTCGCTCTGCCGCTCTAGCGATGACCAGATATGTGCTTGCAGTTCTTGTCCTTCTGCTGCCATGTCATAAGCAAAAAATAGTTCGCCGGCAACTAGACCGTAGAGACGCACACCTGCTGTCACAATTTTTGCTGAAGGTGCTGAATATCCTTGATCCATCACAAGTTGAATCTTCGGACCATCAAATTGTCCGACCCAACCTTCTGTGATTCCGGTTGAATGCGAAATATTTACTTCCAACACGTTATTTGGTTTTACGCGCCAGAAACCAGTTTCAGATGCAGCTGGGCGAACGATGTCACCGTTCTCATCGATGATCCATGAGCGCGAGTAGTACGTCATAAAGGGGCGGCCATCATGGTTAAAGACAACTTCGTGTGCGTATTCAAAGGTATCGATCGTTGGATATTCACCGCGACCTTTACCGCGCCATGTACCGATCATCCAAGCAAGTGGATTCAGGTCTGGGTGCAAACCTTCGGGGATAGTAAAGACCATTAAATTCTGCCTCTCTTATATGTTCGAGGATTCTGCGCCTGCGATGGGCGATACGAACGAAAACCTAGGAAAGCTAATCCGATCGAAGCCAACACTGCGACTACGCCAAGGGCTGCAACAGTGACTGTCTCCATAGGTAGAGAGTAACGAAATTAGACAGGAACTATTACTTGCTGCGCCGCACTTACGCCACCAACTATCAGCGTTGATTCAACTGGGGTGGTTCGCTTGATGATGGCTAGGGCGATCGGCCCGAGTTCGTGATGGCGAGCGACGGTTCCAAGGAATCCAACAGTGACGCCATTGTTTTCAACTGGAGTACCGGGATTTGGCATCACAACAGCGCTTCCATCAAGGTGGAGCATCACAAGACGACGCGGTGGATTGCCGAGATTAAATATCTTCGCCACAGTTTCTTGTCCGCGATAGCAACCCTTATTCATGTGAACGGCCCCGCCTAATACTCCAAGTTCATTAGGAATTGATTTGTGATCGGTATCAAAACCAATACGTGGACGCCCGGCAGCAACGCGCAGCGCATCAAGTGCCCATGTGCCTACCTGCATTGCATGTGCATCAAAGGCGGTACGCATCTCATCTAATTCTGTGCGCGGAACAAGTGCGTACGGTCCACCGAGTTTGGTGGCGGCGCCAGGTGCGCGCAAGAGCGCAAACTCATCGCTGGCGTCCCGCACTTGAACTTGGCGGGTAAATATCATCTTTGTTAAATACCCGAGCAAACCTTCACAGTAATCTGGTGAGACAACTAGCCAAGATGTTGATCCATCATCGACAAGTAAGAATTGATATTCAACATGTCCGCGTGGATCCAAAACCATCACATCAACCCATTCGCCTGCAGGAAGTGCTGACAAATGTTGTGTTGTCACATCGTGTAACCAGGTCAGGCGATCAACACCTGCAACAGCAATAACTTTTAAATGAGAGAGATCTGCCCACGCTGTGCCTGCTTCAAGTGCGCGCTGTTCTTTATTGGGTTCGCCAAAGTGCCAGATAGCGCCTTTATCAGGGCCCTCTTCAACAAATACAGCGGTCATGTGCTTAAGTGTAGAACTACTTCTCCACACATGCTGCGCAGGTGCCATATATCGCAAAGTGCGTAACATCTGTCTTAAATCCATAATCATCAGCCAAGTTCTGCACGAAATTTGCTGCAGCATCGATAGGTGCATCACCCACGGATCCGCACTTTCCGCAGACAAGGTGCAGGTGCGTCATCTCTTCGGCTGCGTGATAGGTAGCACCACCATGTCCAAGGTGTGTGTGCTGAACGAGCCCGACATTTTCTAGAGTTTCAAGGTTGCGATAAACGGTAGATAAATTGATACCTGGATGCGTTTGACGCACACGCTCTGCCACCTCTTCAGGTGTTGCATGACCAAGTGATCGGACAGCAGAGAGAACAAGCTCTCGCTGAGGTGTCAGGCGCAAACCCTTATCGCGTAATTCGTGCTGTTCTGCCATGAGTAAATCCTACTTATCTTTTGCTAATTCGAACGAATACGGGCTAAGAGGAGATACACCTGGCATCCGAGGCAGAAATCAAAGGCTGCATTGAGAAAGGCGGCAGCTAAAGCCGCGGCGACCGCGACAGTGAACACCATGGAGGTTCCTGTCGCAGCGCCGGCTATTGCGACAAGTGTAAAGGCAAGGCCAATTGACTGCGCAAACTTAGGTGGTCGCACATCTTCAGTGCGAAGCGGTGACTTCAAGCGAGGCTTAATCAATGAGCGGTAGATAAATGCATACGGTGTGAACTGTGGACCCTTTGTTGCACCGATTGCAAAGACGATCGCTTGAAAGAGTGCGACCCAGACCGAACCTGTAACAAGTGCTAACGCGAGAACTAGCGTTGTGATTGCAGCAGAAAAACGTGGACCACGTGCATCAATTTCAATTGACTTTACTGAAGTTACTGAACTCATTTTTTCCTCTTTTTGTCGTCGAATAATTAATTGTTTTTAAATTGCAACAATTACATTCGACACAAAGCACCGGCTAAGCGTCCATAGTCAATGACTCGGCGCTTGGTAAATAAGCCAGTAGAGATGCGTTGCATGCCTTAAGTGTAAAGAAGGTTTGGCGATGTCGCTACTTGCGAAGACCTCGCAGAAAGTGCGGGCAGTGAGCGTGAATTACTGAACGGCAGCAACGGCTGTGAGCACCTGGCTGCGCTTAGGTGTGCCCATCGCGCGTCCGACTTCGGTGCCATCGCGATTGAGAAAGAGCGTTGTTGGCGTTGAAAGAATATTGAGCTGACGAACAAGTTCAAGATGTGATTCGGCATCGATATGGGCATAAGCAACATCGGGCATTGTCTGCACCATCTGCTCAAGCAGAACACGCGTTGCCCGACATGGTGAGCAGAAGGCAGATGAGAACTGCACCATCGTGACTCGCTCGCCGAGTGCGATACCAATCTGATCCGATGTCAGACGCGGCCCATCCACTGTCTTCTTACGGCGAAATTCACCGCGAGTGTGGCGAAACCAGATGCCAAATACGCTCGCTGCAGCCAATACGGCAAGGAGTGGAAGTACTGATTTCACAAGAGTATCCTCGCCTACTTAAGGCAAGTTAGCCAATCAGGGCTTACTCAGTCAGGGCTAAGCAAGCAAGAAGAATGAGCGGTGTGAGATGGCAAAGGTATTGCTATTAACAAACTCCGCTGGCGCCAGCGCGCAGGTTCTTCCAGCACTTGGACTTTTGCAACACACAATCAAAATTCTTCCGCTCGAAGCATCTGTATTAATCGATGCACCAGTGATGGATCTTGTCTTTATCGATGCACGCACCGATCTTCCAAACGTGAAGAGCTTTTCAAAGTTGCTCACTACAACTGGAGTAAGCGCACCTGTCATTGCAATTACAACTGAAGGTGGCCTCAGCGCATTCACATCTGAGTGGGGTCTTGATGATGTCATGCTCGATACCGCAGGCCCTGCTGAAATCGAAGCACGCATTCGCATTGCAATTGGTCGACGCGATGCCGCACACCTTGCAAGTGATCCAACTGCACATGAAATTCGTCAGGGTGATGTTGTTATCGATGAAAACACATACACCGCAAAGATTAAGGGTCGCTCACTCGACCTTACCTTTAAAGAATTTGAATTACTCAAGCACTTCGCCCAACACCCAGGTCGCGTCTTTACTCGCGCACAGTTACTGCAAGAGATCTGGGGCTATGACTATTTCGGTGGTACTCGCACAGTTGATGTTCATATTCGTCGCCTTCGTTCAAAACTTGGCCCAGAGTTTGAATCAATTATCGGAACTGTCCGCAACGTTGGTTATCGCTTCACACTTCCATCGAATGGAAAAGATAGCCCCGTAGCTGAGCGCATCTAATGCGCCATATTCTCAAACTCTCGCGTTCACTCAATGATCCGATTGAACACATTCCACATCCCTACACATTTATCACCTTTGATGCCGCCACACATGCGCAACCGTGGCTTGCACTCAACAATAGAATTTTTATTAATCACCCAGATCAAGGTAATTGGGTAATGGCAGATCTTGAAAACCGTATGAGTGAACCTTGGTTTGATCCATCTGGTTTCTTCCTTTGCTTGCACGATTCCACCATCGTCGGCTTCTGCTGGACAAAGATTCACCAAGATCTTGTCAATGCCGATCCCGTCGGTGAGCTGTACGTCATCGGTGTCGACCCAGAAGAGCACGGCAAGGGCATCGGCAAAACAGTCTGCAACGAAGGGCTGATCTACCTACGTAACAAGGGCATCAAGCAATCAATCTTGTACGTTGATGCCGATAACGAGGCCGGCAAAGGCCTCTACACATCACTCGGCTTTAACTAGCCCCATCGCTTCTTGAAGCCACCGGACATTCTCCAAGCTTTTATCAAGACCTTTTATAAGTGAGGTGTTGTAGTGCGCGATTAGATTTCGGTCCTTGTGGGCAAGATAGATCCGAGATTCCAACTCTGTATAAATAGGAAAAGTCTTTGAATCTCCCGAGGAGCCTAAAATCGTGTGTGTATAAGGAATCCATAGTGAGGTGTAATTGCGACTATGAAGAATGTTTTTCCAAAAACTGAAAGGGAGCAAATCTGTAATATTTAAGAGTTGGTTCTTCCGCTCCAGTTTTCTTCTAATCAATGCTTTTCGATAGCGTTTATCATTTTCCTGATCTACAGGTAATTTATTCATCCATTCCAAGTCATATGAATCATAAGGATTAGATCCTAATGACTGTGGAATTACTACTCTGAGTAGTTTTTCTAGTACTCCAAGCTGCACATAGAGTCCGCTAAACTTCTGTAGGTGAATTTCGACATCTCTATTGATCACGAGCACACAATGCAGGAGATCACCGACATTCAAAAATAGTTGTCCACAGTATTTTAAGTTGACTCTTATGAATATACTTGACCCAGCACCCCGAGAACGATCACTGGCTTCGGTTAAATCGCTCGGGGACTTTTATTCAAGGTTTATCTGTCACCAACTCGGTGTATGCTCTTCCTAGGGCCCCGAGATCAGATCACTGGCTAACGCTAAATCGCTCGGGGACATTTTTATGCCCGCACACTTTTATTCCCTAATAAATTTAGCCCGCTACTAAATCAGCGCAGATCTTGTCAAAGATCGCACTGTGCGCATCAACATCTGCCGCAGTCGTTGCAGGTGACATCAACGCCATATTGTGAAATGGCGTCATTAAGATTCCATCGTTAAGTAAACGCAGATGTATGTACTGCTCAAGTTCAAAATCACCACCATCGGCCGCCTCTTGTCCTGTGCGCGGAGCATCGGGAGCGAATATGTACTCACCACGTGCACCCAATCGATTGCAATGCCATGGCAAGTCATACTTGGTAATCGCCGCATCAACGCCATCAGACCAACGATCACCCAACGCGATCATGTGCGCAAAAGCCTCGCGTGTAAGCACTTCACCTAAGGTCGCACGCATTGCAGCAAGTGATAAAGCATTTCCCGCCAACGTCGAACCAATCCCGCCAGTATCGATAATCTCTAACTGCACCTTTGCTTTAATCGCATCAGCCACAGCATGGGTCATTCCAAATGTTCCCACCGGAACACCGCCAGCAATTGCCTTACCAATCGTAAAGAAATCAGGCTTAAGACCAAGATCTGCCGTCATTCCACCAAAGCCGACTGAGATCGTATGTGTCTCATCAATAATCAATAATGCGCCAAATTTCTTCGCTAAATCCTGCACCCCAACCAGATAACCATCTTCTGGCAAGACAATTCCAATATTTGTCATCGCAGGCTCCATCAAGATCGCAGCCACATCACCATGTGCCAACGCAGCTTCCATGGCAGCCAAGTTATTAAATTCAACAACGCGCGTTGTCTGCGCCAGTTCAACAGGAGCGCCAATATTTCCATCGCGCTTAATCGTCGCACCTTGTGCATCTAAGGTTGCAAAGGTTTCATCAACGCTTCCGTGATAACACTTATCAATCACAATAATCTTTGATCGCCCCGTAATCATGCGACAGTACCGAATCACATGGCGATTAGCATCGGTGGCGGTGACAGTAAATTGCCACAACGGCAGACCAAAGCGTGCGGCAAGTTCGGCAGAGACGATCGAAGCATCTTCGGTCGGTAGCATCGCCGTAATTCCCTTTGCCGCCTGTGCTGTAATCGCGGCTACTGTGGCATCAGGTGAGTGGCCGGTCATTGACCCGGTATCACCTAAGCAAAAATCAATATATGTATTGCCATCAATATCTTCAAAGTGAGCACCCTTGGCACTTTTCACAAAAACCGCGTGATCACCAGGCCACTTAGCCATCCACGACATCGGAACACCTTCGTGCATCACTTTCTTTGAACGCTCGAACTCAAGCGCTGATTTCTTATGGGCATCAAGAAAGCGTGCATCTTCAATGGCGCGCAACTTCTTTAAATGCTCGCGATTAATCACAGTAGCCATAGCGTTATCTTATGTAATTGCCTAGAAAATTAACTAGATTGCAGTAAATACAAAGAGCGCTTCTAGGTAATGTTCGCCACGAATTCCAAGATTTGCCGCATCAGGTGGGGCAGTCTGTGGCTCTACACAGATCGCATCAGAATCTTCAGTATAAACAACCCACCATGGCGCATCTGATTCAATATCAATGCGCGCAGCATCTTCCCAAATCAGCGCTGGCGTCCCGCGAATACCGGTAAATGCATCATCCCAAGGCTCGCGACCCGGTGCGATTAATTCAGAGGTGGCAATACCTTCGCTATCGCGCTTGAGCATCTTCTCTGCAGAAAATTCCAACTCAAGTTGTCCGCCGCGATCAAGTTCACGTGGAAACCACGGATGAAAACCTAACCATGCAGGCAGATCACAATCGCCGGCATCGTATTCAAGTGACCAACGAATCGCATCATCGAGCACTTCAACTTTCTGTTCTACCGTCGCACCACCATACGGTTTTGGTAGATGCAGTAGCGATCGACCAGGACCAATTTCTTGCCACGATGAAACAAAACCGAATCCATGTATTGCATGTGGTGGCATGAGATTTGTTGGTAATTGATGCTCACCTGTTGTTGGCGAAGTAATCAGACCGTCTCGAATCCGCCCCGCCCATGGTGCAAGGCTGTACCAACCGTAATTCAGTGGCGATCCACGAAAGGGCAAGGCAAATTCCATCTCGCGCCAAACAACGGATGCGATATTCGCCCCTTGATCATCATCGATTCGAATCTGAAAATCAGCATCGTCGATGTATTGCATTACTTCACCTCAATACTTGGTAGTTCATGCTTATACGCGGGCTGAGCACCTTGCCGTGAACAGGTAATCGCAGCAGCTGCTGCCGCGCGCGTAAGAACACTTCGCAAAAGTTCTCCACGAAGTTCAATTAAACCGTGCGTAACCATTGCTTCCACAACAATCGCACCGACTGTATCGCCTGCACCCACAGTATCGACGACATCAACTTTCACACCCGGTACTTCAACGCGACCATCTGCGGTAAAGCCAACTAAACCATTGGCACCACGCGTGACAACAACTAAGAAGACCCCATCACTAATCCAACGATTGGCCACATCATCAATTGATGACTGCGGGAATAACCAGGCTAAATCATCATCGCTGACCTTAATAACTGCAGATAACGCTGCCCATTTCTCAACAGCGGCCTCGTATAAATCACGATCTGGTTGCACTGATGGACGAATGTTTGGATCAAAGACAATCGGTGCATACTCAGCCACCTGCATCGCCCAGTCATAGAGCGCGGATGCGCCAGGTTCAATCACGGTAACAAGTGTTCCGATATGTAAGACCTGTGGTTGATAGCGATAAGGATCAGGCAACCACGAGGCAGAAAAATCAAAGGTGGCGGTGCCATCAATGAGAAATTCATATGAAGCAGCACCGGCGGCATCGAGTGTGACCGTGGCGGTACATGTTGGTTTATCACTTGCCAGCGCTAAATCTAAATTCACACCATCACGTAACAACTCTGCGCGCGCTGATTGCCCATAGGCATCACTTGATATGCCATCGATAAAGTGCACATCATGTCCAAGTCGCGCCAACGCTTTTGCCGTATTAGCCGGCCCACCGCCAACAACTGGACCGCTTGGCAAAATATCAATCAGTACTTCCCCGCAGATCCAGATGCTCACGCGAGTTCTCCTTTACGCGCTAAAAACTCAGTGACAACTTCGACTGCAAAGAGATGATCCTCCACTTGTGGCAGCCCAGAAATAATCAACATTCCAA